>JBJEOX010000274.1:0-9169 GCA_051880935.1 Ruminococcus sp. | reverse complement strand
TATATCATCAACAGTCACACAGCTGTAGCTGTAGTAGTAATACTTTGTTCCGGTACAAACGGGAGCAAAGATATTATAATAATAATCGGAGCTTTCATATTCACTTAACGATATTTCACTGTAGAGCGGAGAAGTGATGTGTGACTCGGAAAACTTATCGGACGTCACGTTGAAATAGTTATATATCGGGATTTCCGGATTACCGTCGGTGTCGTTCCACGTCACGTCAACCTCGTACCACTCGCCGTCAAGCATGACATTGTTCCAGGAGTGAGATTCACCGTCGCCGGATCCCGAAATGCAGATGCAGTCAATTCCAAGCCTGTTGCACAAAAGCTGAAACGCTCTTGAATATCCCTCGCAAACGGCTTTTTTCTCAACCAATGCACCGTAAGCGTCGTTCTCGTGACCTATAAGTTCGTCGGATTCAGCGGCTTCCTTGTCATAAACGCAGTTGTCAACAAGGTAGTCATTAACATACAGTTCCAGCTCGTAATCAGTTGCGTTCTTTGGTGCGCCGTCAATAATTTTATCAACCGTTTTGTTGAATTTTTCCTTCGCCTTTTTGAGCCTGTCAGGGTCAGAATTGTCCGGCTGAACGCTGTAGCTGAGGAACAACGAGGTGCTGTCGTCATTGTCGATATATTCAAAATCACCGTTCAGCCAGAAAACCTCGGGGTGGTCGTTTTTGTAGGCTTCAACTGTTTCTTCTAACTGCATCTCATTAAGCGGAGCGTCAATGGTAAAGTACCCGACTGCGGCAATCTCAGCGTATTCGTCAATTTTCTTATAAAGCTCTCTCAGCTTGTCTGACGAAAGATTGTCGTAGCTGTAGCTTGTTTCAACCTTACGTTCGGGCTTAGACGTTGTTTCAGATTCTGTAGTTGTCTGAACAGGCTCTGTCGGCTTGTTGCCGAGAATTCTGTCAAGGCTGAAATTGCAGGAGCAGAGCATTACTGCGGAAAGCAAAATAGAAACAGTTGATAAAACAGGTTTTATTATATTTTTACGCTTCGTAAATTTAAAATTTCTCATAAATTCATTTTACAGTAAATTTTATTTTCAGTCAATTGCATTTTTAATATTTTTATGATATATTATTTCTAGTCTGTTCGCAAAATCCAGACTCTAAAAAAATACTACGGAGGAATTTAATATGAAAACAAAATCAACTGTGTACATTGTACAGGCGGCTGTCATTGCCGCACTTTACGCTGCGCTGACAATCCTTCAAAACACCCTGTTGCCCGGTACGGCGTCAGCGGCTGTTCAGTTCAGAGTTGCTGAGGTGCTCACTATTCTTGCGGTGTTCACTCCTGCGGCAATCCCCGGACTAACGATAGGCTGTGTAATCGCAAATATCAGCTCGCTTTCTGTGCTCGGACCGTACGATATGATTTTCGGTTCGCTTGCAAGCCTGCTTGCGGCTGTGCTTATGTACTTACTGTGCAACAAAAGATTGTTCAAACTTCCCATTGCGGCGGCTCTTATGCCTGCGCTTGCCAACGGAATTCTTGTAGGCTTTGAGATTGAATTTTTCTTTGTTGAGGGCGGCTTCCACTTCGGCGATTTTCTTTTGCAGGGCGGACTTGTTGCCCTTGGTGAGCTCGGAGTGTTGTTTGTGCTCGGACTTCCGCTTGCAAGGCTGATTGAAAAGCAGGGCTTTGACAAAAAGCTTCTCGCAATAAAGTGACGGTTATTTTTAAAATATAAAAGATTTTGCAACAAAAAACCACCTGTCATAATCGGCAGGTGGTTTTATTTATATAGTACTCAATATTTTATATTCTAATCATCACAAAGCTCTGCGGTGACATTTTAATTTTACCGTCTGCAAATTCGGTATTGCCCAGCTCGTAAAGCTTTTCACCGTTGTAGCTTGTCTTGATTTCACTTTCAACGCCGAGTGGATTGAAGAACATCACAAGGCTTCCTCGTCTGTAGAAGAACGGAATTTTGCCGTCCTCGTAAACAAATTCAAGCTCGCCGTTGCCCTTTAAGTCGTCGTACTTATGACGCAGAGCAATGATATCTGTGACAACCTTGTAAATGCTGTCGTCGTCGTTCTGCTGATTTTCAACAGTGGGAGCGTCTGCGCTCTTGTCAACGGGGAGATAAGGCTCGTCGCTTGTTGAGAAGCCGAGGTTTTTGCCGCTGTTCCACTGCATAGGAGTACGTGAGCCTGTTCTGCTGAAACCGCCCTCCTTGCTTACCAAATCTTTCTGATATTTCATACCGAGCTCGTCGCCGTAATAGAGGAACGGAACGCCGGGCATTGTGAATATAAAGGCGTTAAATAGCTTAATAGCCTTCTTATCAAGATAAGCCGTAATTCGTGGCATATCGTGGTTGTTTGTCATATAGCTGATGTAGCCGTTGTTCTTTGAACGCTCGTAAGCAGGAAGATACTCGTCTGCAAAAGCCTTGATATTGCCCTTGCCGTTCGGATTGAAAACAGCCTTGTCGCCCCAATCGCCGCAGCGTGAAAGAATGTTGTAGCCGTTGCCGAAGTGGTCAAGGTAAAAGTCCATATGGAAGCCTGCGTTGTTGATTGCACGGTCGGGAGAACACCACTCCGAAACCATTGCAGCCTCGGGATATTCCTCGTCGAGCATTTCACGAACGCCTCTCCAGATTTTAGCGGTTGCGATTTTCTCGTCGTCGTTTTTAACAAGCGAGTCAGCCATATCAACTCTGAAACCGTCTGCGCCCTTGTCAAGCCAGAAACGCATTACGTCCTTGATTGCTTCAACCGTTGCAAGACAGTCGGGGTGGTCGCAGGGCAGCTGCCACTCGGGGTGGGTGATTTCATAAAAGCCGTAGTTGAGCGCAGGCTGTGAGCTGAAATAGTTTACCATATAGTTGCCGTTGCGCTCGCAGATTCCGCACATCATTCTGTATTCGGGCGGAGCGTCCCAGACGTTCTGTGTGAAAATATAGCGGTTTGAATATTCGCTTTCAGCCGCCTTTTTTGCTTCAAGAAACCACGGGTGAGTGTCGGAAGTGTGACCGGGAACGAGGTCGAGAAGGATTTTCATTCCCTTTTTATGAGCCTCGTTAAAGAGATTAACAAGGTCGTCGTTTGTTCCGTAGCGTGCGGCAACCTGCTTGTAGTTGCGTACGTCGTAGCCGGCGTCCATAAAAGGCGAATCATAAACGGGATTAAGCCAGATTGCATTACAGCCGAGTCCCTTTACATAGTCGAGTTTTTCGATAATTCCGTTTATATCTCCTATACCGTCACCGTCAGAGTCGTAAAAGCTCTGCGGATATATTTCATAAAATACTGCGTCGTTAAGCCAGTTTGGCATAAATACACCCTCTCAATATTAATTTACAATACAATTTTATCATTTTAAGTTAGGATTGGCAATATATATTATTAATATTTTCCTGTCATTTTTCCACCAATATTCACTTGCAAAATATATGTATAAATCATAATATGTTAATAGTATTATTTTTTGGAGGAAGGGCTTTGACTGTTGATAAACTTGGAGAAAATAAGGTGCTGATAATATTATGTACTAAAGATATGGAGGACTATTCGATTGATTTTGAAAAAATAAATCTTTATGACAGCAATTCACGCAAAGCGCTGATAAAAATAATGAAGCTCGGCTGTTCAAAAGCAGGAGTTGAAATTGGCAACAGAAGCGTTGATATTGAGGCTCTGCCGTTTGAGGACGAGTGCTATATTCTCATTACCGTATATGAAAAAATCCGCCGCAGCTACAGAATGAAGGACACGGGGGAGTGCGTCTGTTATTCTCTGGGCGGCAGCGGAAATTTTCTTGATACGCTTGAAAAGCTGTACAGACTGAACGTCTGCTGCAACAGAAATTCAGCTTATCTATATGATGAGAGTTACTATATTGTGTTTGAATATCCGTCAATTCCCAAAAAGCTGAAAAGACTGCTTTCGGAATACGGCAAAAGAAGAATGAGCAGGGTTGAAACTGCTCGTATCAGGGAAAACGGCAGGCTGATTTGCAGTCACAACGCAATTTTGCAGATAGGAAAACACCTTGTATGAAGTTTGAAATTACAAAAACGCTTTCATTTCCCTGATGTTTTCTTCCTCGGTGTCGAGCATCTTTTTGGCCAGTGTGCTCACGTGAGGGTCGTTTCCGTCATAATTTCGGATATGACGTGTCATTTTATTCACTCCCATTGTGTTGCCCTTAATCAGCATTTCCGCAATATGCGAAGCCGAGGAATCACGCTTGAGGTCACGCTCTGCGGCGTGCCGAGTCATAGCCTTTGTTACAGGGCTTACGTGGTGAATCTCCGCACCTCTGCTTCTAAGCATACTGTTTGCACAATGATAGATTTTTCCGTACTTTATAAGCTGCTCGCACAGTACTCCGTCAACCTTGCTGTCGTGCAGCTTTTTTCGTACGCTCGTAATTCCCTGACACCCCATCTCGGCGTTTTGCAGGACATAAGTAAGCATTTCTACATCGTTAATCATAAAAATCACCTCGTAAGCTATTATCGGCGGGAAATTATCTTTTATACAGCTTGAAAGATTTTTATTTTTGTGTTTTAATAGTATTGGTGATGATTATGACAAATTCAAAGTTACATACCGTCAATTTACCTTTTCCCGACAAAGGGGACAGGCGTGTGTGGATATACGTACCCGAACATAATGAAAATGAAAAACTGCCCGTAGTCTATATGACTGACGGACAGAATCTTTTTGACGATAACGCAACGCCCTTTGGCTCTTGGGAGGTTGTAAAGGCGGTTGAAAACGAAATGAAAAACGGCTTGTCGGGAGCGGTGATTGTCGGCATTGACAACGGCAACGTGTACCGTGACAGCGAGCTGACGCCTAATTGTATCGGTGAAATTCAGCTCAGGGAGTTATTAAACGATATTTTCACTCCGCAGGGCGAAATTTTTGATGATTTTCTGATGAATACTGTTGTGCCGTACGTTGAAGAAAATTTCCACGTAAGGACGGACAGACGTGGAAGGGCAGTCTGCGGAAGCTCCTCGGGCGGATTGATGTCTTTCTTTTCGGGAGTGGAGCACAGCAGATTTTTCAGCTTTATCGGTGCGTTTTCTCCTGCGTTTCTCTGCTACACAAGTGACGACTGGAGAAAATATTTGTTGAACAAAATGACGGATAATATGCCGTATCTCTACATTTACAGCGGAAACGGCGACGAGCTTGAACAGATGATTTTTGAAAGCGTTGAAGAAATGTACGACTTATTGCCCGAAACAGGCTACCCGTACGATATGATGAACGAGGTAATTCTGTTTGAAAACGAGCATAACGAAAAAGCGTGGAGAGAGATTTTTCCCGATTTTCTGCATACGTTTCTGAGTAATTTATAATTTAGAGTTGGAATTTTAACAACATTATTACGACAAACAAACATTTCCGTAGTACGGTGTTAATTCTAAAATTTATCAAATTTGTTATGAAAATACCACACTCAAATGTAGGGAACGGTCTTGACCGTTCCGAGTCGGTTAAGAGTTGGCTTGTAAATCAGCGGAACGGTCAAGACCGTTCCCTACACTGATTAATATAAAAAGCTGATTTTATATTTCATACAATATGTGAATTTTTAGTTTTATCAATGTAGTAGGGGACGGCTTCCCGGACGTCCCTATGTAAAAATTGTTATACAATTTTTGCATTATGGCGAACACAGTTCGCCGCTACAATCATTGATTGTGTGAGCTGATAAAATAAAAAGGCTGCCCTTTCGGACAACCTTTGGATTATGTATTTAATTTGCTTATGCGATGATTTCGCCGTCAACAGTTCCACCTAATCCTGCGGCGTTTGACTCGTCGGTGTCGATGTGCATTGCAGGGGCGTAGCTGGGGCTTACACGGATAACAACGTCGCCGAAAGTTGTTGCTCTGCCTGTGTTTTCGCCGACCTTAACGGATACAATCTGCTTGTCCTTAAGACCGAACTGCTCTGCTGTTGCAGGGTCAAGGTGAATGTGTCTTTTAGCGGCGATTACTCCGCACTCGATTTCAACCTCGCCCTCAGGGCCTACGAGCTTACAACCGGGAGTACCTGCGATGTCGCCTGATTCCTTAACGGGAGCGGCAATGCCGAGCTTCCTTGCGTCTGTAAGTGAAATTTCAACCTGATCTGCACTTCTCTCGGGACCGAGGATTGACATTTTCATTTCGCTTTTCGGACCTACAACAGTTACCTTTTCAACGCAGGCAAACTGACCGGGCTGTGAAAGGTCCTTTTTATTTGTGAGTGTTGCGCCCTTGCCAAAGAGAGCCTCAAGAGTTTCTTTGGTAATGTGAACGTGATGAGCAGATGTTTCAACCATTACTTTCATTTTATTAAACCACCATTCGTTAAATTTAGCCGTTTGCGGCTTGATATATTTATTTTACTACTAAATTGAACAAATTTCAACGGTTTGTACACGGAAAGGATAATTTTTATGTATAATACTTGGGAAGAATTAAAAACTGCCTGTGAGCAGTGTGAAAAATGCGAGCTTTGCAAGACAAGACACAACGTAGTTGTCGGCGTGGGAAGTGAGAACGCCGAGGTTATGTTTATCGGTGAAGGCCCCGGAGAAAACGAGGACTTGCAGGGCGAGCCGTTTGTCGGCAGGGCAGGCAAGCTGCTTGACAAGATGCTCACTGCCGTTGACCTTGACAGAAACAAGAATATTTACATAGCAAATATCGTAAAATGCCGTCCTCCGCAGAACCGTGACCCCAAGCCCGAGGAGCAGGAGCAGTGCATTGAGTGGCTGAGGGCGCAGGTTAAGATGATTAACCCGAAAATCATTGTGTGCCTCGGCAGAATTGCCGCAGGCAGAATTATTAAGTCGGACATAAAAATTACAAAGGAGCACGGCTTGTGGTTTGAAAAGGGCGGAATACAGATGATGGCTATGCTTCACCCTGCCGCAATTCTGCGTGACCCGAGAAGAAAGCCCGAGGCTTTTGATGATTTCTTAAAGCTCCGTGACAAAATCAACGAAATCTGCGACCATACTTTTTGATAGCGTGGAACGGAAAATGGGTTGCTTTTAGTAGTTATTACTACAAATATATCGAAATACAAATATTTATGTATATATTGCACATTGGAAAATATTGTGATATAATGATAATAATAAAATGGAAGGCGGTACTATTATGAAAAATAAGCTTAAAAAACTAACGGCAATCACGCTGTCATTTCTTATGACATTCAGCATTCTTTTTGCTTTTCCCATATCTGCCTCTGCCGCAGTAACAGGAGAAAATACCGAGGAAATCATAGTATGCGGAGATTTTAAATACACCGTGCTTGATGACGGCACAGCAAAAATTACGAAATATATCGGAAGTTCACCGAATGTAGAAATTCCCTATAAGCTTGACGGACATATCGTTTCAAACATCAATGCAGGAGTCTTTAAACAAAACAAAAGTCTTGTCAGTATAACCATTCCCGACGGTGTTAAAGATATAAAAGCAAGTCAGTTCTATCAATGTACAAATCTTAAAAGTATTACTCTTCCAAGCAATTTGGAAAGTATCGGAGATTCAGCATTCGACAGTTGCAGCGGATTAACTGATATAATTCTTCCCGACACCATTTCATCCATTGGCAACTCTGCTTTTCATGAATGCAGTAAATTGAGTAATGTGATAATTCCAAATAGTGCTAACATTCCCTACATAGATGTAAATACATTTTATGGTTGCTATAGTCTTAAAAATATTACAATTCCTGACAGTGTGAAATATATAAACAGAAATGCTTTTGCCTGTTGTTCAAAACTCACCGATATACCCATATCAAATAATTTAGAAAAAATTGGTATAAATGCATTCCAGTATTGTTCTGCACTTGAAAAAATTACACTTCCTGACAGTATCACAATTATAGAATCGGGCGCTTTTAAGCATTGTTCAAATCTATGTGATGTCACTCTTCCGAAGAATATAAAACAAATTAGTTCAAAAGCATTCAGTGATTGCAAAAATTTAAAACAGATAAGCATTCCACATACAGTTACAGCAATCGGAGCTTATGCATTTGGATATTTAACTAACTATCAAAACAATTATAAAATGTCTAAAATATCTGATTTTATTATTCAGGGATATAAAGGAACTGTTGCTGAGGCTTACGCCAAAAGTAACGGATTTGAATTTGAAAAACTTGTTTGTTCTCACAACAATATGGTGAAGCAGACTGTTGAACCGACCTGTACAGAAGGCGGATATACCGTGTATACTTGCAATGACTGCGGTGAAACTTACAAAGCAGATTATACCGACGCACTCGGACACGACTACGAAGTTTCAAAAACAGATTCAACTTGCACCTCAACAGGCAAAATTGAATACAAATGCAAAGTCTGCGGATATGAACACACAGAAATAATATCTGAATTACCTCATACTTATGAAGAAAGAATTATAGAATCAAGCTGTTCACAAGAGGGTGAAAAAATATGCAGATGTACGAAATGCGGATATACATACACAGATGCAATACCGACACTCCCACACTCCTTTGTTGATACGGTAATTGAGCATACGGATTGTACCGACGGCTACACCATACACAAATGTTCTGTTTGCGGCTATGAATACACAGGCGAAATTGTACATATAGAAAACCCCGTGCATAATTTCAAAGATGGAGTTTGCACTGTATGCGGAATAAATGATACTTATTTGTATCAGTCAGAGCATAATTATTCTCCGAATACAGATAAAACCTGGACTGTTTCACGTGACGGCGCATTTGAATTGAATATCACTTTTTCAGACGAAACTGAAGTCGAGAAAATGTTTGACTTTATTTATATCTACGATTCAGACGACAACCTCGTCGGAGAATACACAGGCACAATGCTTGCAGGACAAACCGTGACGGTCAAAGGAAACACTGCTAAAATAAGGCTTGTCACAGACGGCTTAAACAGCGATTTTTACGGTTTTTCATTGAGTGAAATTACGGCGAAATATAAGGGCGACGTAAACGGTGACGGTGAATTAACTGTTACTGACGTAACGGATATTCAGAAAGATATTGCTGATTTACTTAAATTTGACGAAAATCAAAAAGCACTTGCTGATGTAAACGGTGACGGAGATGTTGATGTTAATGACGTTACAATTCTGCAAAAGTATATTGCAGGTTTAATTGATGTAATCT
>JBJEOX010000273.1:0-1841 GCA_051880935.1 Ruminococcus sp. | reverse complement strand
AGGTTCTGCGAGTCAAATCCTGATTGTGGGTACAACTGCCAAAAGTGCCCTGCATTTGCGGCGAATTACAGATGTAATAACGGATATTAAAAGCGGAGGTAATATGAACGATACGAGTACAAAAGTGTTTATAGCACTTTACGGAGTAGCTTCAGCGGTATTTGCCGATTGCTACATTAACAAGCAGCAGCCAACAATAACACTTAATGAGTTGTTGCAAAAGAAGGCTCAATACTGGATATGTTGCTCAGAGGTGACAAAGGAAAGGCTCGAGGCATTGAATGACATTGATGTCAAGGTAGGCGAGTTTCAATATGAATACACGCAAATATCTATCGAGGCAAATCAGTTTAAGTGTTCATTTCACGTTTGCGATGTTTTTTACTTACTTGCAAAGTTTGCCAAACTCGCAAGAGAAGAAAAGATACTTGGAAATGCACGAATTAAATATATGTGCAAGTTCACGAAGATATTTGTTAAGCCTGAGCAAACAAAGCAAGACGAGCCAAAAGTGGAGCAAGCAAAGCCAGTGGTAATAACTATCAAAGTGGAGCAACCGAAACAAAAACCGCAAGTAATAAACAATCCATACGGAGGCGATTATGCTGCATTGCTTGCGGCAAGGATAAATCAGATGATTAATGTACCATTCTAAAAACAAACAGATATG
The DNA here is from genome assembly GCA_051880935.1 of Ruminococcus sp. GTDB lineage: Bacteria > Bacillota > Clostridia > Oscillospirales > Acutalibacteraceae > Ruminococcoides. The sequence continues at coordinate 1,171 of JBJEOX010000273.1, read as the reverse complement.
GCAAACGACAAAGACAAAGAAGTTAAGTTTGAATTAGCCGAGTCTTATTTCTGCCTGAACAACAAGGGCGAGCGACTGACATTCAGATGTGTTAAGCGCACGAACAAGAAGGCTACATTCAAAGACGTACACTTTGATAAGGTTGTACGAGTTGGACTATATGCAAATGATAAGGGAGTTGAGTACTGCTATCCATTGGGAAAGTACACAAGCAAGCCTGTATTGTTTGCGAGTGATAAATCAGATAAAACATTTTAAGCTATGATGCAGTTACAATTATTAGTAGCCGAGGTGAACAATATCGGCAGACAAATAGCGGAGAAAATGGGAGTACCGTTTGACGAGTCAAACGTAGGCATTGCGCCCACCTGTCAGCGACTTGCTATTAGTTATAATTGGCAAGGCAAAATCGGGTATGTTGAAATCGAAATATCAGATACTGAGGTTACGTATTTCGATATTGACGAGTTAGAAATCTATTGGAAAGGAATATGAAAAAGTTTATAAGCTGGAGACGTGTTTCAACAATGAAACAAGGAGCGTCGGGACTTGGTTTACAGGCTCAGACTGAGATTATCGAGCATTTTGTCAAGTCTGAGAAAGGCGAATTAATTGCCGATTATCACGAGGTATATACAGGCAAGGAGTTAAGCGGTTGTGTTGAATTACGTAAGGCAATGCAGCACTGCAAGGAAAGTGGGGCTACATTGATAATAGCAAAAACAGACCGCTTCCGTAACACCATTGAAGCCTTGCAGATATATGACGAAATGGAAGGTAACATTTACTTCTGCGATTTGCCTCACACTGACAAGTTTACTTTAACTTTGTTCTTTGCATTGGCGGAGCGTGAAGCATTGATTGTAAGCATACGGACAAAAGCGGCACTCGCCGCAAAGAAGGCACAAGGCTACAAGCTGGGCAACGGCAAGGGTGTTGACTTGTCGAAGGCAAACGAGGCAAGCGCAAGAGCAAGGACTGAAAAGGCACGATGCAATCCAAACAACAAAATCATTTGGGGAGTCATAGGACAGAACGGCACTCCAACGGCTGAGGACGTTCAGCGAATGTCATTGCAGTTGAATCAAATGGGCGTGAACACTTCAACAGGTTTGGAGTTTACACCTGAGCGAGTAAGAACAACATTTCATAACTTAAAACGTATATTCAG
>JBJEOX010000272.1:0-9198 GCA_051880935.1 Ruminococcus sp. | reverse complement strand
AAACTCTATTGATGAGAAGAAATCGGAAGAAGAAAAAAATATCAGTAAAGCAACTTACAGAAATTATGCAAAACAAGATGATTTTGCTGATAACAGTAAATATATTTTTTCTTATTCAATTTACGATAGTTTAAAAAACGCTTATTTGATTGGATTTGACCCGAATTCAATTGATGATGTTTACAATGCTGTAAATTATTCCGATTACGCAAAATCTGTTGGGATTGATTCGGAATCGAATCCTTTAATGTGGAATGACGTAAAAGGATTAGTTTCATCAAGTCAAGGTTGGAAATATGAATATCTGAATGATGAAGAGAAGAAAACATTCAACTATATTTATAATACCGAGGGCAAAGACGAAGCGCAAAAATACCTTGATTTCCTTGAACAGACTTTAAATCAAAGAATGACCGAAAATATGACAGGCAATGCTGAAAAATTTGCAAAAGAAAATCCTGTAGGAGCAAAAGTATTGTCTTATGCTACGAATTTAGGTAGCGGTCAGGGCATTGCGGAAGATTTTGTAAATACAGTAATTGGAAAAGAAGTTGATACTAATTCAGCTTCACATATTGCTTCTCAAATAACGGATTCAATGCGTAATTCTGCAAATGATGAATTATTCGGTGAAGAAGATTCAATACAAAAATGGCTTTCACAAATAACTGACTCTGCCATTGATTCAGCGATAAGTATGTATATAGGTGGAAAAGTAGGTCTTGGTGCAGGTGCGGCAAGCGGCGTAGCAAAAGAAGAAGTAAGAAGCACCATCGGCGGTGTAACTTCATTTATTGTTGGCAGTCAGGTAGCAACAAGGGGCGTAATTGAAGCAAAACAATCAGGACTTACCGATAATCAGGCTGTTACATTAGGAGTCATTAAAGGTATTATTGAAGGAGTTACTGAAAAATATTCCGTAGAAACTATACTTAATGACCCGACAAAACTTCTCTCAAAGGTAATAAAGAATGATTTAGCAAGGTCTTTTGTTTCGGAAGGTTCAGAAGAAGTTGCAAGCAACTGGCTCGGCAGAATTGCGGAACAAATAATCGCACAGGATAAATCTCTGGTTTCGAAGAGAATGAACGAATTAAAAAGTTTAGGTATGTCGGATGCAGACGCTCTTTCACAAGTGATTTTTGAGTGTATGCAGGAAGATACATCATCTTTCCTTGCAGGCGGTTTATCAGGTCTTGCGATGAGCGGTACGGCAAAAGCACTCGGATATGCTGATAAAAAAACAACAGAGAACAAAGTCGGCAAAGCCGTAAAAGAAAACGAAAATGTAAACAGCCTTATTGATACTGCTAAGAAATTATCGCCCGAATCAAAGGCGTATAAGGTTGCCGCACAGCTCGAAGAACAGCAGAAAAACAACAAAAGGGTATCTTCTTCAAAGGTCGGTCAGCTCCGCAGTCTTATCATTGAGCAGTCAAAGTCAGAGTTTGACACAGAATATAAAAAGGTTACAGAAAATCTGCACGAGGACGAAAAGGCTGTTGTGGATAAGTTGTTGAACAGAGAAGCGTTGAGCGAAGATGAAGTCAAAATAGTCAATAACAACGACGTTCTCAAAAACAACATTGCCGATTTGAAGAAGACGTTTAATAATTTATATTCCAACGCAGAAACAGCTGACAAGTCACCGTTTGAATCAATCAAATCAATTGACGATAATACCGACAAAATCGACGAATCAAAGCTGAAAGCTTCCGAGGACGGCAAAACTAAAGTTAATGACGAAGTATATGACGGAGCTATGGAGGTTGTCAGGACAAATCCTTTTACCGAAACCGTTACATACAAAATCGAAAAGAACGGCGAAGTTATTGAAGTAAATTCCGAAAATATTGAATTCAGGACAAAGGAAGAAGCAAAGCTCAACGCCCTTGCTTCAAAGTATAATGTTCAGACTGCGCAGAAGTTTTTTGACCTCTACGAAAGCGGTCAGGACGTGGACGAGTATTCAAGAGAATTCAATATATATCAGAATTACGGCAGACTTGCAGTACCGCTTGACAGCGAAAAACTGAATGTAGGCTATCTTCTTGACAACGACCAGAAAACGGGAGCATATGAAGCAGGCTTAACCTCTCGTAAGTCCTACTATCAGGAGCAGAATATTCTCTCAAGCAATGCGAAAAATTCAAAGTATTACGCATACACAAAGGGTAAATTCAACGCTTCTGCAATCAAAGGCATACAGCTTAATGAAACGCAGAGAGCGTTCTATAACTTCTTCCGTGAATTTGCGTTGCGTACAGGCATTAATGTAGAGCTGTTTTCTTCTAAAGAAAAATCAGGAAAGTATCAGGGCGAACAAGGTTCTTGGGATAAGAACACAAAAACTATCCGTGTTGATATTAATGCAGGACTTATGAGCGTAAAAGACCGTGGAGAAATCAAGCACGGTATGCTCAACACGTTTTCTCACGAATTAACCCATATCGCAGAGTTGAGCGGCTTTTATGACGAACTGCACGAAGCTATAGTCAGCGCACTTGAAAAGCGTGGAACAGACTTTAACGAGCTTGTAAAAGCAAAGAAAGATGAAATGCTCCGTACTGACCCCAAAGCAAAGACAATGAGTGACGAAAAGCTGACATATCTTGCAGACGTGGAAGTCATTGCAAACAACTGCGAAACAATGCTCAAAAACTCAAAAATCTTTGAAGATATAGCGCAGGGCAATCCCACGCTTGCACAGAAAATCAAAGATAAGCTGAAAAACTTTATCGCACGTCTTAAGCAGTTACTTAACAAGACCAATGCATTAACTCACGAGGGCAAGCTCCTTGAAGAGTGCGTAACAGAGTTTGAAAACATCAACAGAATTTGGGATAAGGCTGTAACAGACGGTATCAAGACGGCAAACGCAATGCAAGCCGAGCAAAAAAATAACACCGCTGATAATAGCGATGTAAAAAATCAGGCACGCTCAAATGAATTTGATATTAGTGACAAAGATATTGAAATTTTAAGAACTATCGGCAGAAAATCAATAAACGACTTTACTTCCGAGGATATTCAGAAGTCCGAAAAATGGGCAAGAAAGTTCTATAAGGAATTAGGAACAAAATCGCCGTTTTTCCGAGCTTGGTTTGGTGACTGGAGAGCGTATGATAAAAATGATGTAATAATAGTAGAAACAGAAGGTGATACACGAGGCGTAAAAGAAAATTTAGATACTAAATGGATGATAAATCGTTCTTCTAAAGTTTCCAGAGAGAAACATAGTAGTAAGGCAAGTTTATCTGGCAGATATTATCTAAAATATATTGATGAATTAATAAAGAATAGCGTATTATTTGATACTGCTATAAGTGATAACGAAAATGGGAATTCTGTTTTTTTTCACTATTTCTACGGTGTTGTAAAAGAAAACAAACATAATACCGTGGTAAAACTTATTGTTGAGGAACAGGAAACACCTGTCAAAGGCACTATAAGAAGAGCCTATAAGCTTGTAGATATAGAAAAGTATCAGCCGAGCGGCGTAGGGTCAGCTAATAGCCTAGCCTCATCGCAAACAGCTGATACAATTAAGACTATATCAGACCTTTATAAATTTGTCAAGTTATATGATAATAATTTTATTGCCGGCAAAGAAGTTTCTACTGTAATGCTCAATGATGACGGTACGCCGAAGGTGTTTTATCACTCAACTAACGAGAATTTTACAGTATTTAAAAAAGGTGAAAGAGCAGGACTTTCGGGCAAAGGTATATATTTTTCACCGTACCGGCAAAATCTTTATGGCGAAAACTCAATTTCGGTATACTTGAAAATTGAAAATCCAATGACAAAAGCCAATGAGCCTGACGGTGCAAGAGAAATAAATTCTTCCGGATTTAAAACAAAAATTATACCGGATTTCTTTGAAAAATATCCTGAATATGACGCAATAATTCAAAGAGATGAAGTGGTTGTAAAATCCCCAAATCAGATCAAATCCGCAACAGACAACATAGGTACGTTTGACGGCAATAATCCTGACATACGCTATCAGTCACGTAATACCGAGCCTGATTATAACTTTTTCAATGCACTTAACAAAAAAGAGTGGGGAAGTTTCTACGCCTCGGTAAAAGAATCAAATCAAAGGGATAACTTGCGCATAGGTGATTACGGTATTCTGATACCTGATGAAGATGAGTCAAAAAATTATAAACTTGTGTACTATAACGGTAACAGTGCAAATCCTCGTGTTAAAGCTGTTTACAAATTAGAAAATTATGAGTATACTATTCACGAAGAACAACTTGATTTTGAAACAATTTTAGATGAATTAAGGTGGTATGATAAAAATGATGAGCACGCAAAAACAATTCTGGAAAATAATACGAGATTGTACGGAACGGTATTCAAGGAGTACAGTGGGGAAAGTTGGGTCGTTATTAGTGAGCCACGAGAGAGTGCTCCAAATCGAGAAGATGTTGGAATCAAGCCCGACGGAACAGGAGTTTCTGAAAATGCTGAACAAGGAATTTCCGGCAGCGGAGTAAATGACAACATTGAGTATCAGCAAAGATATGTTGAGCCTGCCACAATTTCACTTGAAGAACGTTTACAGGGTGATGAACTTCTTGATGCACAAGACATAATCGACACAATAAAGTCTGTTGGCGGCAAAGTTGATGAATACGGAAACGCTATTTTGTATCACGGTACAAATAAAAATTCTCGTGATTTAATATATCAAAGCGGTAAAATGATTGCAAAAGAGGATGGACTGTTTTTCAGCACAAAGCCTGACGGAGAAATAAAATACTATGGTGACAATATTGTAAGGGTAAAAATACCCGTAGAATATTTGGAACTTAACGATATTTTCAATGATGAAGCCCACTTCAGACTGCCTTTAAATTCAGATTATTCGGCTAATGTTTCTTCGGTACTTTTCCAAATGCGCCCTGACAACGGCTTTGCGAATCGCCGTCTGCTTGCAAACGCTCTTGAAAAATCTGCTCAGAATAATTACGAGAAGAATAAAGTCAAGCTGTACAAGGAAAATATTGACCAGATTGACGAGTTGGAAGCAAGGCTTGAAGAAGTGAATGAAAAAATCAAAAAGGCTACTTCCGTAAAAGCGGCAGAACGCACTCGTGAACAGCGCACAGAGCTTATGAAGTTGAAAAATCGGAAGAAAATTCTTCAGGACAAAATTGTCCGCAAGGATAAACAACTTCTAAATTTTGAATCAATGGACGTGATGAAAAAACTCATTGAATCCGAAAAGAGGAAAGCGAAACACGAAGCACAGATAAACTACGAGGCAAAGCTGAAAGATGAAAGAGAAAAGCATAATGCAGAATTAGCTTCTGTAAAAGAGCGTGACAGAGAACGCATTGCAGATGTAATAGAACGCAAGGACAAAATCATAGTTGCCGAGCGTGAGAAGCGAAAGGATCAGCTACAGAAATTCCGCAACAACAGAGAACGTGCTGTTTATGTTGAAAAAATTAAAAAGTTGCAGAAAGAATTTGCTCAAATGGCAACTCGTCCTACCGACAGTTCTTATGTGCTGGCTAAAGAACTAAACAGCGGATTCTATCAGGCTGCACTTCTGATTACCGACGCAGTAAATCTTGACGATTCAACAAAAGTCGGTTCTGCTCTGCGTAATGTTTCAGGGTTAATCCAAAAGCTTATGGATAATCAAATGACATCAGAAGATGTTTCACCTGATTTCAGAAAACTTGTTGATACTCTTGCCGAACATCTTGAAGGTGAAAAAATCAATAGAAATCTTACGCTGAAAGAAGCAGAAGATATTTATTCAATTCTCAAGCAGATTAAAGATACTGTAAGAGATTCAAACAGGCTTCTCGGCGAACAGGAACGCTTGACTGTTATTGAAACCGGTACGAAAATTATCGAAGAGCAAAAAGCTCTTAAGCCTTCAAAAATCAATCAAATGTTCAAAAAAACAAAAAGCTATTTCTTAACTCCGGAAAGAATGAACTCATTATTTACAGGTTATAACGATAATTCAGAATTAACTCGTATTTTCAACGGTTTATTAAAAGGTGTCAGAAATAAAAATATGTTCTTTACAGAATTCAATAAAATGTTTGATGTATACAGAATTGCACATCAAAAAGAACTCGATTCATCTATACACGATATAATTGAGATTAAGTGCAAAGCATATAACGGTGAAACAACAAGCGTTAATATGACACGTATGCAGGGTATGCAGATACTTTTGTCGTGGAAGCGTGAGATGAATGACAGCAGGCTTGTACATATGCAACGTGGAGGAATTGTTATTCCGGACCCTAAACTTCTCTTAAAAGGCAAAATTGAAGAAGCAATCGTTCAGGGTCAAAAGGTCTATGGAATAACTCCTGTTTTTATATCAGAAATTGAAAAATCAATGACTGACTTTGAAAAAGAATATATGACTATTGCAGAAAAATTCTTTAATGAAAAAGCTAAATCTGCTATTAATTCTATCTCGCAAGTGCTTCGACACAGAGATATTGCGACGAGTGAATATTATTTTCCATTCTCTGTAAACAATGATGAAATCATTAAAACTATAGACGGCGTAAAGTATGACGCTTCTTTAGAAAGTATGGGAATGTTATCGTCGATTGTTCCAAAATCCGATAAATCTATTTTAATAATGGGACTTGATAACGTCATTAACAAACATATTGACGACGTATCAAAATATTGTGGATTAGCTATTCCGATCCGCAATTTCAACAAGGTTATGAATGTTATTCAAACGGAAAAAGACGGAAGTACTGTTGTTGAAAGAGATTCTGTCAGAAGTGCTTTAAAAGCAAACTGGGGAAAATTAGCTGTTGATATGTATGAACAGTTAGTAACTGATTTACAGACAACTCGTTCAAATAATGGCGAAAAGTTTCAAGACGCTAATAAAATGATTAGGAAAATACGTTCTAATTTTGTGACATCTACTCTTAAAGCAAATAAGTCGGTAGTTTTAAAGCAAGCGGCTTCTTACACTACAGCGGGAGCGTATTTATCTGGAACGTCATTAACACAAGGCTTATGGGAGTTCAGACATTATATCGGCAATGGAAAATATCAAGAACTGCTTGATAAAATTGATTCTCATACCGGACAGCATTACGTAAGAAGAGCAGGTTTATCGTCTATTGAAATTTCTGACATACAATCAAACTGGTTTAATACATCAAAAATCGGTAGAAAAATTAACACGTCAAAAGTTATGCAATCTCTTCCAAACGGAGTAAATCCAAATAACTGGATTCAGGAAATGGATTGTTTAACTACTGCGGCTCTATGGTGCGCTACAGAATGTGAAGTACGAAACAATTACCGTTCAACCGGTAAGCAGATTAATACTGATGAATACTGGCAAGAGGTTACAGATTTATACGACAAGGTTATTGAGAATACACAGCCTATGTATGACCCTATGCACAGACCTGAAATTCTCAAAACATCTAATGAATTAATAAAGTCTGTTTTTATGTTCAAGACACAGCCTTTGCAAAATTCGGGCATTATTTATGACGCTATAGGTAGAATGGCACAGAGCAAAAAGATTGACAAGCAGTCAATGAAAGCGGCGGCAGGACTACTTGGCAAAGCCGTTGTTTCACAGGCAAGCTCACTTGTTGTTTTTGCGTTAATGAGCCTTGCTGTAGCATTTACACAGCAGAGAATGAACAGGTATAGAGATGATGACAAAGAATTGAGTGCCGAAAGCATAATCTCTACAGTGTTTGATGATTTACTAACTAACGGCGTCGGTGTTTTATTGCCGTTCGGAGGAACAGAGCTTGCAGAATTCACTGAATATTTATTAGGTAAATCGCAGTACGGTGATGAAGTTGTGACTGATAATGTTGTAAACATTATTTCGGATATGATATCATCTGCAACGAAGCTTCACACCACTATTTGGGAACAGCTTGATAACGCAAGTATGGGACTGGACGTGGACACCGATTCAATTATTAATAGTCTTGATGATTGTGTTACTTCTTTGGTCAGTGGTTTAGCAGGTTTTCCAATTAAGAATCATAAGAATAATATCAATGCATATATTCTTTGGATAAAGGATATTGCAAACGGCGGCGAATTAATGGACGCAAATCCGCCTGCTAAAACTGCTTCGGATTATTGCAGTTCTTACGGAAAAAAATATGTTTCCGGTGAACAGGAAAAAGCAAAAGAGGTGCTTGATGAGTTTTATCAGCAAAAGCTTGAAGAATATAATCTGAAGAAAGAGTCAAATCCCGAGGATTTTAAAAACATAACACCTGCGCAAAAAGCAAAAAATTCCGTAAGAGATGCGCTTGTAAATGCATATAAAAAAGAGTATCAGGAAGCATTTTTGAAAAGTAATACAACACGTATGAAAGAAATCTCTGATTTATTGCAGGCAAGCGGATATATGAAATGGAATGATAAGCTCTTATCTCAAAAGCTATCTGATTGGAGAAAATCGGCTAAACAAGATTTATCAAAATAATCATATTTATTTACAGAAAGACTATCTGAAAAATCGGGTAGTCTTTCTTTTGTGTTTTGTTAGAGATTTAGTAAAAATAAATGTACGATTAAATAGAGGTGAGAAAATATGAAGCGAACAGTCCGATTTAATCTGAATAGCAGAAAGTTCGGCAGTCAGACAACCGTTGAGGGTGTTCACGTCGGCGACGATAATTCCTGCGAGTTGATTATTACCGTTACTGACGGAAATAAAATACTTGACTTATCAAGCGAAACAACCGTTGCTACAATGTGTGGCACCAAGCCCGATGGAACAACGATCAGCCGACCTTGCTCTATTGTTGATAATAATATTGTTTATACGTTGGAAAAACAGGATACAGCCGTTTCGGGTAATGTGTTGTATCAGGTTACGGTCGTCTCTGATGACGGTATATCGCAGAGTATTATTGCAACGGCAAAATTTACAGTTGCGGTAATGAAGAATATTTATATACCGATATACCGTGTGCTTGAATTCGAGCCGTCAGACTGGTCAACGAATTATACAGATTATTACAGACTGATCAACAATAAATATATGGTTATTTCAGACAGCAATTGCCCTACATTTTTAAATGATACGTTTTATTATCTTGTTAATCCGAATTATGACAGCAAGGACGATTACGGAGCGTTTCAATCCGCACTTGCCAGAGTGGAAAATTTTATGGGCAGAGAAAGGGAAATTATTAC
>JBJEOX010000271.1:0-9198 GCA_051880935.1 Ruminococcus sp. | reverse complement strand
AATTGACGAGAAGAAAATGATGGTGCGTGTGCTAAAGGCGATTCAGAGCGTGTGCGACGCACCCTTGCAGATTGACTCAACAAAGCCCGACGTGCTTGATTCAGGCTTGCGCTACTACAACGGCAAGCCGATTGTAAACTCCGTTAACGGCGAGGAAAAGAGCCTTTCGACGGTGCTCCCGCTTGTCAAGAAGTACGGCGCTTCGGTTGTCGGACTTACGCTTGATGAAAACGGAATCCCAAAGACTGCCGAGGGCAGATTTGAGATTGCAAAGCGCATTGTCAGTCGTGCCGAGGAGCTCGGAATCGACAGGCGTGACGTTTACATTGACTGCCTTACCCTCACAGTTTCAGCCGAGCAGGACGCCTGCCGTGAAACGCTTAAGGCGCTCCACAGGGTGAAAACCGAGCTTGGCTGTAAAACCTGCCTCGGTGTTTCGAATATCTCGTTCGGTCTGCCGAACCGTGAGCTTGTCAACAGAACTTTCCTGACAATGGCTCTCGAGGAGGGGCTCGACCTGCCGATTATCAACCCGAATGTCGAGTCTATGACGGGTGCGGTGCGTGCCTACAGAGTGCTGTCGGGCATTGACAAGAACTCGGTTGAGTTTATTAACGCATACAATGACGCAGCTCCTGCGGCGGCTTCCGCTCCGAAAAATACCGAGGTTGATATTTTCACCGCCGTATACAACGGACTGAAATCCGAGGGTGCGGCTGTTACGAAAAGACTTTTAGACACCACCGATGCAATGCAGATTGTAAATGAGATGCTCATTCCTGCGCTCGACAGAGTCGGCGATGATTTTGAGAAAAATAAAATATTCCTGCCGCAGCTTATTCAGAGTGCAAATACGGCTCAGGAGTGCTTTGAGGTTATAAAAACTCATATTTCAAAGACAAGCGGCTCGCCCGTCAGCAAGGGCAAGATTATCCTTGCAACCGTTAAGGGCGACATTCACGATATAGGCAAGAATATTGTAAAGGTACTGCTCGATAACTACGGCTACACCGTTGTTGACCTCGGCAGGGACGTTGACCCTCAGCTTGTTGTCGATACGGCTGTTGAGCAGGATATAAAGATGATTGGACTCTCCGCACTTATGACGACTACGCTCAAGAGTATGGAGGATACAATAAAGCTTATAAGACAAACAAAAGAACTGCAAAACCCCGACGGCACAAGTAAGTGCGTTGTGTTCGTAGGCGGTGCAGTTCTGACAAAAGATTACGCTATGAAAATCGGCGCCGATTACTATTGCAAGGACGCCAAGGAAAGCGTTGATACGGCGAAAAAAGTGTTGGGCTAATTTATTTCAACTACGCTTATTTCGGGGCAGTTGTTCATTCTCAGAATGGGATAAGCGTCGCCCAGACCTGCGGAAACTATCATTTTAGTATCATACAAATCAAACTCGCCCTTATCGTATTTCGGGAAAAATCCCTGATTAGGGGCGAATACTCCGCCGACAAAGGGAATCTGAATTGCTCCTCCGTGGGTGTGACCGCACATAACCAAATCGACGTTGCTGTCCTGCATAATGCTATTGAGGTATTCGGGCTGATGATGGAGCAGAATTGAGCAGCAGTCCTTTGAGCTTTCCATGAAATCGTCCCAGAAATACCTTTCGGGAGTGTCAAAATCGGGTGCGTTGAATTCGTAATAGGGAAAGTCTGACATACCTCCGAGCAGGATTTTTTCACCGTTAATTTCAAGCGTTACCGATTCATTGTCAAGGAGCTTTGCGCCTGACGAATCAATGTCATTTTTAAAGTCGATTTCGTCTTTAAGTGCAAGCTCGTGATTGCCGAGTACGCAGTAAGTCGGTGCAATTTCGGCAAGCTGAGGCAAAAGCTCGCGCATAACGTGGTCGTCGGCTGAGTATTTGTTGACCATATCGCCGCCAACGGCTATGAAGTCGGGATTTTGTTCCTTTATTTTTGCAACGAGGTCTGAGTTTTTCTCACCGTATTCCTTGCAGTGCAAATCGGAAATGAACACGAATCTTACTTGTGAGCTTAGTTTGTCGGTACTTAACGAATAATTCTTTATTTCAAGAGTATTTGAACAGTACAGACCGTATATAATCGTTACGATTGCAACGGTAAGTACGGATAAGACAATAATTTTCAGTGCTTTTTTCATTTATGTCACCTTTTTGAAAGCGCTTTGGGTGTAATTAATTCGATTTTATGATATAAGTCTTAATTTGTCAAATAACTAGCAGGAATAAAGCAAATCTGTGTAAAATATTTAATGTCTTTTGAGGAATATATTTATCATAAACAAATAATTTATTCATGGAGGTATTTATATGACAGAACGTAATTATGCTATTTCTATACTTAGAGTAGTGGGTATGTTTTCAATTGTAATTTGTCATTTTACAGGTTGGCTTGGCATCACATCTTTACAACAATTTTTTAATTTTGGTGTGTACCTGTTTTTATTTATATCAGGTTTTCTTTATGCTAATAAAGATATAACGAATTATGGAAAATGGTATTTGTCTCGTTTAGAAAAAATATTGGTTCCTTATTACCTATTTGCTGTGCCGGTGATGATTATTTATTATTGCTTTAATAATATTGACATATTTGAAATACTCAAATATCTGTTCTGTTTACAGGGGCTGAACTTTATATTAAATGGTGTTCAATTTACTGAAATAGCTCCGTTGGGAAATCTTTGGTTTATTACAATAATTCTAATATGTTATTTTATTAACTATTGTTGTAAAGAAAATTGAAAAAAATAAAAAGCCTCGTGCATCTGTGGTTATTATAGTTTTAGTTGTAGCTTTTGCTGTATCTTCAGTTCTTAATTCTTTCTCAATCCCATGCATTTCCTTGGGTTATTTTATAACGTATTTCATAGGTTATTATATTTCAAAATGTAAAGTCAAAAATAGTATTTTTAGCTTTTCGATATTAGGTGTTTGCTTATTTGCTGTCTCAATTATTTTTAGATTGTTAGGTAAAGCGTATCTGGATGAATCCAGTCAGTCTGCATACTTGATTATTGTTTCTATTACTCACTTAGGTATTGCAGTTGCAAGTTACTTTTCATTTGCTTTTTTGACCGAAAAAGTTAATCTGTTAGTTAAATTAGCAAAATCAAAAATATGGGTTGCACTTGATAAAATATCTTATTGTATATACATAACCCATTATGCGTTTTTGCATAGTGTCACATCGGTTGACAATTTTGGTTTATCAAAACCGATGACTATTATTTTGTTTTTTATTTTAACTTTTGTAAGTGCATTGTTAATTTATTGTCTGAATAGCATTGTACAAAAGCGATTATCAAAAATCTGTAAAAAACTATAGAGATACAACTGACGATAAGTATTTGATAAAGTGATGATTTTGAGCTTTTTTTCACTTTCATCACCCCAATAAAATCTGATTTTATAATAGGATAATACCATAATTTACTATATTTTAATTATAATTATTGGTTTTGTCAAATCGTGTCGGATATGTTATTTTGATTATAAATATATTGGTAACAGGCGGTGTAGGCTTTGTTCGTGTAATTTTTATATGAAGATTAAATAGCATCCTGAAGGCATTAATGTCTGCATGGATAAGCTTACTTTTGCAGACATCTCTGAAACGCACAGGAATATCGTGACGCACTTAACAGATATTTAAAGAAGCTTAATATTGTCGTGTTATATTTTAGTTTATTTAGCAGGCACAATTTGGATTGTTTTTTATTTCGTAAATGTTGTATTAAACAAAGAAATGATAATCTATTTTCTTAGAGAGTAGAATAAAATTCTCTGTTAGATATTGATACAAGTATAAAAAACATACGTAATAATAAACAAAATTTGAATATTACAGCTGTTGTTACTGCGATTATTCTCAAATTTCTTGACTATTTTTGTTGCCTGTAGTACAATTATGTAGAATAAATTATTATGTAGTGCTATGGGGTACTATAAATTAGAGGTATAGAGCTATGGAGATAAAAAAGTTTGAGAAAAAGCTTTGGCTCGCATCACCGACGATGCATGGTGAAGAACAGATGTATGTTAAGGAAGCTTTTGATACAAACTGGGTTTCAACTTTGGGGGAAAATATAAATCAGTTAGAAAAGAGCATATGTAATTACATAGGCTGTAAATATGCAGTAGGACTATCTGCAGGTACAGCATCTTTGCATTTAGCTGTAAAAATGGCGGGTGTAAAAGCAGGAGATACGGTTTTCTGTTCTGACTTAACTTTTGCAGCAACTGTTAATCCTGTTACTTACGAAAAGGCTGTTCCTGTTTTTATTGACAGCGAATACGAAACTTGGAATATGGATCCTCTTGCTTTGAAAAGAGCTTTTGATAAGTATCCGGAAGTAAAGGTGGTCATCATTTCATATCTTTATGGCACTCCTGCGAAAATTGACGAAATTTTAGAGATATGTAAAGAGCATAACGCTGTTCTTATTGAAGATGCGGCTGAATCTTTAGGGGCTACATATAAGGGCAAACAGACAGGTAGTTTTGGATCTTTCAATGCTATTAGTTTTAACGGTAATAAAATTATTACTTGCAGTAGCGGTGGTATGTTTCTGACTAATGACGAAAATGCTGCTAATGAAGTCAGAAAACTTTCTACTCAGGCAAGAGAAATTGCGCCATGGTATCAGCATGAAGAAATTGGATATAATTACAGGATGTCTAATATAATTGCCGGTATTGGCAGAGGTCAGATTTTACACCTCGATGAACACATAGCTGCGAAAAAGAAAATATATAATAGATATAAAGAAAAATTTGCTGAATTGCCTGTTACAATGAACCCGTTTATGGATTGCACAGAACCAAACTTTTGGTTGAGTTGTATGACTGTTAATAAAAATGCAATGTGTTATCAACTGAGAGATGACTGTAGTGCGTCATTTAAAGCTGATGACGGTAAATCTTGCCCAACAGAAATACTTGAAAAACTTGCAGAATATAACGCAGAAGGCAGACCAATCTGGAAACCGATGCATATGCAGCCAATCTACAAGGATTGTGATTTTATTTCTTATTATGATGGAATGGATGTTGCTGCCGATATATTTGAAAGAGGTATTTGTCTCCCCAGTGACATAAAAATGACCGAAGAACAGCAAGATATTGTTATTGAGATAATTAAGAGTTGTTTTTGATGGAGAGTAGAGATGAATAATAAGCATACCCCATATGGTCCTTATGAAAGATTTATCAAAAGACCGATGGATATTATTTGTGCATTGTTTGCAATAATACTTTTTTTCTGGCTATATATTATTGTAGCTGTCGTGGTTAGAATAAAACTCGGAAG
This sequence comes from Ruminococcus sp., assembly GCA_051880935.1. GTDB lineage: Bacteria > Bacillota > Clostridia > Oscillospirales > Acutalibacteraceae > Ruminococcoides. Next base: position 3,883 of record JBJEOX010000271.1, on the reverse strand, counting down.
TCCTGTTTTATTTAAGCAGGAACGTCCCGGTAAGAATGAAAAAATTTTTAAACTTTATAAGTTCAGGACAATGACTGATGAAAAAGATGAGAATGGTGAGCTTTTGCCCGATGATGTAAGACTTACAAAGTTTGGAAAGTTTCTTCGTTCAACAAGTCTTGATGAATTGCCGGAAGCTTTTAATATACTTAAAGGCGATATGAGTGTAATCGGACCAAGACCGTTATTAGTACAGTATTTGCCCTTGTATAATGAGAAGCAGCGCAGACGTCATGAGGTTAGGCCGGGTTTATCAGGATATGCACAAGTAAATGGCAGAAATTCTGTTTCTTGGGAAGAAAAATTTAATTTAGATGTTGAATATGTTGATAAAATCACATTTGCAGGCGATGTGAAGATTGTTTTTGATACTGTAGTAAAAACAATAAAAAGGGAAGGTATTTCCTCAGCATCCTCTGCTACAATGGAAGCATTCACGGGAAACGGATGATATATATGAAAGATAAACTTGCAATAATTGGGGCAAGCGGTCATGGTAAAGTCGTAGCTGACATTGCTTTTTTATCCAAGAAATATAGCGAGATTGTGTTTTTGGATGATAAAGATTGCTTAGAACAATTTGGTAAAAAATATTTAGGAAAATCTGAATTAGCAGCAGAAATGATTGATGATTATGAATTTGTTGTAGCTATTGGGAATAGCAAAGTCAGAGCTATGTTGATGAATAAGTATTCTGATGCTGAATTTGCAACCCTTATCCATCCTAATGCGGTTATATCTAAATCTGCTAAGATAGGAAGAGGAACTGTAATAATGGCTGGGGCAGTTATTAATGCTGATTCAGTTGTTGGTGATGGGGTTATTATTAATACTTGTTCATCTGTAGATCATGATTGTGTGGTAGATGATTTTTCACATATAGCTGTAGGAGCCCATATTTGCGGCACTGTGAATATGGGTTCTCACACTTGGATAGGTGCCGGTGCAACTGTTATCAACAATATTAATGTTTGCTCGGATTGTATTATAGGTGCCGGTGCCGTAGTAGTAAAAAATATAGATAATCCCGGAATATATATTGGAGTTCCTGCAAGGAGAAGGTGAAATGAAAATATTAATTTTAACAAATTGTGATGTCGGTTTATATAAATTCAGAAAAGAATTAATTGAAGAACTTCTTAAGGACAGTAAAGTAATTATTTCCCTTCCTTGCGGGGAGATGGTATCTCTTTTTGAAGATATGGGATGTAAGTTTATTGATGTTAAGCTGGATAGAAGGGGTATTAATCCACTGAAAGATTATTTTCTGTACAGAACGTATGATAAACTTTTAAAGCAAGAGAAACCTGATTTAGTTATTACATACACAATTAAGCCTAACATATATGGTGGTTTTATTTGTAAAAAGAGAAAAATTCCATATGCTGTAAATATAACAGGATTAGGCACTGCTTTTCAAAATGAGAACCTGCTGAAAAAAGTTGTTGTGTTGATGTATAAGATGGCTTTAAAAAAATCTAAGGTAGTTTTTTTTGAAAATATTGAAAATAAAGAGGTTTTTGAGGGTTTAGGTATTGTTTCAAATAGTCAATCGTGTTTATTAAACGGTGCAGGAGTTAATTTAGCACAATATTCATATTTAGATTATCCGGAAAGAAGTGAGATTACTCACTTCCTATTCATTGGCAGAATAATGAGAGAAAAAGGCATTGAAGAACTTTTTGCCTCAGTTAAAAAACTAAATGAAAATGGATATAAATGTACTTTAAGTGTGTTAGGAGAATTTGAAGAAGACTATGCTGAGACTATTGACAGACACGTAAAAGAGGGATGGCTTAATTATTGTGGTTTTCAAAAAGACGTTAGGCCTTATATAGAAAAGTGTCACTGTTTTGTTCTTCCGTCATGGCATGAGGGAATGGCCAATACGAATTTGGAATGTGCTGCTTCGGGTCGTCCTGTTATTACAAGTAACATTCATGGTTGCAAAGAGGCTGTCATAAATAATAAAACCGGATTTTTATGTTCGCCAAGAGATGCGGATAGTTTGTATAATTCAATGAAAAGTTTTATACAATTGAGTTATAATGATAAGAAAAAAATGGGTATAAACGGAAGAAAACATATGGAATGTGTTTTTGATAAAAGAATAGTTGTGAAAAAAACACTACATAAACTATTTTAATATTGGAGTAATAGGATGTCTTTTATTACAGATTGCTACGCTTGGTGTATCCCTCTATTTGCTATACTTGAGGTAGCATTAATAAATAAAAAAAGAGATTATCTTTCAAACACAGTTAGAATCGACTCAGAATATAATTATGATAAATCCTATGATTATAGGGTGACATTGCCATTTGCAATAATTGTATTCTTACCGTTAATATTAATTGCCGGTTTTAGAGCCGGTTATGTTAATAGTATAGGAGATACAGGTCTGTATGTAACCATGTTTGACGGATATCCAAATACGTTAAATGAAATTGGCGGAAGTATAAGTCCTGATGACAAAATGTACGGATGGGCTGTTTTTAGCGTATTTATTAAGCAGTTTATTTCTAGTGATTATCAGATTTGGCTGTTGATAATTGCAGTTATTTCAGGATTTTCTTTGCTATATGGATATAAAAATTATACAAGTGAAGTAGTATTTTGTGCGTTTATGTTTTTTATTTCCACGGACTTCTTTTCGTGGATGACAAATGGAATGAGACAATTTATGGTAGTTGCCATTATTTTTGCTTCTGCAAATTTATTACTCACACGTAAAATACAAAACATAATTTTATTTATATTAATTGTAATTTTACTAAGCAATATCCATTCTTCGTGTTTGCTTGTTATTCCTTTGTACATTGTTTCTTTAGGAAAACCATTTAATAAGCGTGTTCTGTTGGTTATTTTTTCGTGTTTATTGTCTGTTGTTTTTATCGGACAGTTTACAAGTATTTTAGATAGTGCTTTGGAGTTTACAACTTATAATAACGTTACTACGCAGATGTTGTCTGATGATGGAACTAATCCGTTAAGAGCTTTGCTCTACTCTTGGCCGTCTTTTTTAGCTATATATTTCAGAAAGAAAATACCTGAAGATATTTCACCTGTTATTGCGTTTTCAATAAATGCTTCATTAATTTCCATGGGAATATATATTATTTCTATTTTTACCAGTGGAATTTTTATTGGAAGAATACCTATATTTTTTTCCTTGTTTAATTATGTTTTAATTCCTTGGGAATTGAAAACTTTTTTTGAACCCAAAACAAGACAAACCATTTACTATGTGATTGTAGCAGTGTATTTTGTATATTTTGTATATCAAACTTATAGTTGGGGGATGTTTTAGTGTTTCTTTTGCCTAAATTCAGTGTAATTATTCCGGTCTATAACGTTCAAAAGTATCTTGATGAATGTGTTGACAGTGTGCTTAATCAGACATATAGCAATTTTGAAATTATACTTGTTGATGATGGTTCAACAGATAGGTCACCAAGAATATGCGACTGTTATGCAAAAAAGGATGACAGAATAAAAGTAATTCACAAAGAAAACGGCGGATTGTCTTCGGCAAGAAACTGTGGCATAAGGGCGATGACCGGAGATTATGTTCTGTTTCTTGATAGTGATGATTTTTGGGATAATAAAAAAGCACTTGATAGTCTTTCAAAAATAATTTATGAAGAGAGCGCTGATGTGGTTTGTTACGGCTATAAAGAATTTGATGAGAATACAAACGAAAGTAAGAATGTTATTTTTATTCCCGAGGTATCTTTTAACGGATTATCGAACGAGGACAGACTGCAAATATTGCTTTCAAATGGAATTTTTACGTCATCAGCTGGTGTTAAAGGAATTAAAACAGAATTATTCACTGAGAAAA
>JBJEOX010000270.1:0-1851 GCA_051880935.1 Ruminococcus sp. | reverse complement strand
TATCTGCATCCAATGCGTTGATTAAATCCTTGTTATTATTCAGATAATACCTGACATCAAAATTAATATGCGCCTGTCTGCCTTCTTTGATTCCGTGATTTACAAAATGTGCATAGAGCTTTGTATAGTCTGTTCCGTAGGTGTTTTTCAGGTCTGTGTATTTATTGCTGTAAAAATCAGCGTCAAATACCATATCAGCCATACTGTCAACTACTCTTACATTTGAAGCATCAGTATTGCAACATTTGTTACCGTAACTGTCATACGCATAAATATGTGTTTTGTAAATTCCGAAATTGCCCTTGTGATCATTTCTGTTAATATAACAAGTTGCAGTATTTCCGCTTATTGTTCCCTCGTGCCATACTAAATCATCCTGTCCGTCACTTTCAGTCCAAGTCGGGAATTTTACAGATGTAACACCTGTGTTATCAGATACATCGCAGGTTACTCTGTAGCCATTTGCGGATACCTCGGTAACTTTTACATTACTGATTGTTGGCGGAGTTGTATCCTGAACCAGAGCAGGAACGTTATTATCCACCGTGCCGGAGCAACTCGATTTATCCACAAGGCGGATTCGGAGTGCTTCTACTCTTAAGCCTCGTCCTATTGTACCGGCTAATCCTCCGTTGCTTGCTACAGACAGCCAACCATAATCCTGAACGTGAGCCTGATACTCAACACCGTAGTAATTTGCTATGTCACCTACCAGTCTGATTTGAAGTGCCTCAATACGTAATCCTTGACCTACTGTGCCTGCATATTCGTTTGCAGACTTCCAATCCATCCAGCCGCAATTCTGAACGTGTACTCTGTACTGAACATCTCCGCTCATACCTGTTACACGCATTTTTATTCCTTCGATTCTCAGACCCTGACCTAATGTTCCCAGCGTCTGCCAGTTAGATACTTCGGCAACATCGCCGTAATTCTCAACATGACCCGAATATACTATTCCTCCATTTGGGGCAGGAGTAGGTGCCGGTGTAGGTGCAGGAGTTGAAACAGGAGCAAAGATTGAGCTGTTGTAGGTATAACCGTTAAATCGGAGAATTGCGTCATAGTTACCGCTACTTGCAGTCCATCTGTTTACATTGAAATACATCTGTCCGTCAGATGAAATGTCGCAAGACTCAATTTCAAAACCCGTGTATGCTCCTGATGTAATTCTGAATGAGAGGTTCGGGTCAGCTGTGACAGAACCTGACGCATTTGCTGTGTTATAAACTGCGATTACAGCCTGATTGCTCTTGCCAGCACCGCCGCCCCAGAGAGGAACGAATATTTTACCGTCGTGATAACCCATACCCTGATGAGTATATGATGACAGATTCTGTGTCGCACCGTTTACCTTTACACTTGATGTGTTCAAGGTAAATGCTTTTGTAATGTTTATTGTTCCGCTTGTTGCGCTCTTTGGAACAGAACCTCTGTAAACAGTTGCTCCGGATTTGAGAAGCAAGTAAACATTGTTAGCGTCTGTTCTTTCAACAGCAACGCCCGATACGCTCTTTTGTGCACCGTTATACATAAGTGTATAGCCGGCTGACTTTGTTGCCTTTGAGCCGTCAACCTTGATTCTTACCAAGCTGTTACTGCCTGTAGCCATTGTCGCAACAAAAAGCTGGGAATAACCGCCAATTGTGGTTACGTCCATATCGTTTGCGTGGTTGAGGTAGTTGTAAATTGAGCCTGTGCTGTTTGTAAGGTTTGTTGTTGCGCCTGTGTTTTTGTTGGTTTTCTGTAGTACAGCACCGCTGTTGTCCCCGTTAATCTTTACTGTGTAAAGATAGGTTGAGCCGACAGCCATACCCTGCATAGCCGAACAGCCGTCACGGTTTTTGATGT
>JBJEOX010000269.1:0-1854 GCA_051880935.1 Ruminococcus sp. | reverse complement strand
CCATAATTTTTACAAACTCGGTGTTTTCGGAAAGCGACAGCATAAGAGCGTGGAACTTCCACCAGTGCAGATTAGCTTTGTTGAGGTCAATATGATACTGCTCCATAAAAGCCGCACAGATATAACCGTCGTCATAATCGTAATCAAAGATTTTCTTTGATGATTTTCCGCCTTTCTGCTCGGGCTTTCCGCAGCGGTAAAACCACAGAATTTGCTCTGTAGTCTCTTCATCGGCGCGGTCGGGCGGTATTTTCGACTTGAAAATCAGCTTTTTTATGTCCAGAAGAGTTGCTTTGCTGTCCTCAACTTCATCTGATAAAAACATTTCAAATTTCAGCCAGACACGGAAATCTGTGTTGATTTCGAATTCTGTCCCGGCAATAGTCAGACTTTCCGGGACTGTATTTATAAGCATATTCATCAGCTTTTATTAACAAGCTGCGGACGGTTATTGTAATGCTTTTTCTTTTTGCCCTTGTTCTGATTCCTGCGCTGCTGACGGTTAGGCTGAGGAGCAAGTGCTAAAATCTTTTCAGCGTTTGACTTATCATTTTCTTTAACCGAGGATATAAGCTGATCGAAAGCATTAAAGCACATATTCAGATTACACTTATCACCAAACAACTTTCTGTCTGTTCCACCGCCGAATAATTCATTGAATAATTCAAAAACTATATGGCATTCTTCTCTTATAACCTGTGAAGGCTTCAAATTTTTTGTATCCACTTTCTGAATTTTAGACTTGAATTCCTCAATCGCTTTTTCGTAGTGTTCCATAACATCAGCGTCGGCGGTATCAATATCAGGAAGTTCTACATTATTGATAATCATAATTATGCAACCTCCGTATTAGCCGTAAAGGTTTTTGTCTTGGTGTCGAACGTGCCTTCAATCGGGTCGCTCTTTGCGTGAAGATTGCCTGTGCAGCCCATTTCACCGTCATCATTCGTAAACGAAGCTATTTCAACCGCAACATCAAATTTACGAGCGTGATATGTAGTTCCCTCAGAACCCTCTTTCTGGTCGAGGTCAACTATAACATAATCGGTTTCGGCATCCTCACCGACAAGCTGTTTCTCGCCGATATTTACAATGAAGTTGATAGCTTCCTGCTCACGAATCTGGTCGATGTCAAAAGCCGAGCTCCAGTCGTAACCACTGATTGACTTTGATGTAGATTTATTGCAAACGTATTTGCGGCTCTTTGTCTGCGCCGACGGGTTTTCATCAAGAGTTTTCGTGCCGACACCCATAAGAGCATATGCGGCTGCTTCACCTTTGCTGGTGTTCAGATAGTTAGCCTGCATTCTTCTTTGTCTTATCATTTCTCTTCCTCCTGTGTTTTAATATAGATAAGCTGGCACTGTATCTGATAACGTGCCGTTTTTGTATCATTGTCCATAACATAACCGCTTGACAGCACCTTGACTGACTGCGGTGTGCAGTTGTCAGGGAGCTTCGGCAGTCTGCCGTTAATGTTCTGCTCTGCAATCCATTCCTCAAGCCTTTCGAAAAACTCAAGATTAGCCATATTAAGCACTTCGTCAGAGCTGTAATGCTCACGCCCGGCAAAAATGAAAAGATACTGACATTTTGCCGAGCCGTCAACATAAGACTTAATAATCGGATTGCAGGGGACTACTTCAAGGCAGTAGTTTTCGGGTTCTGAATCCAGATAATCAACATTAAGCTCATTATCGGAGTTCAGAACCTCGCAATCTGCAAACCAATTGAACAATGATTTTATGATTGTTTCTTTTTTCATTATTTTCCTCCGGCTTTTTCTTTTGCTGTTTTCAGAATATCCTGTAGGTGGTCGGCTTTCATACGTTCGAACCAGAACTTACCACGCAA
>JBJEOX010000268.1:0-1856 GCA_051880935.1 Ruminococcus sp. | reverse complement strand
CGTTTCTACACCGACATCGGAATGTTTACCTGCCGTGAGGAGTACGGAATTGACGCCTCCTCCCTGTTCAACGTGCTTACGGGATACTCCTTTCCGCCTGAGTACAACAAATTTATTGTTGCACCGCACGGAATGAGAACATTTTTTGAGGCAATGATAATCAACGAAACGCAGAACGCAAAACTCGGACTTCCCGCAAAAATTACGGCTAAGGTAAATTCGCTTGTCGACCCGAAAATCATCAGCCTGCTTTACGACGCGTCGAACGCAGGCGTTAAGGTTGACCTTGTTGTAAGGGGAATCTGCTGTCTTGTGCCGGGCGTTAAGGGCTTCAGCGAAAACATAAAGGTTATCTCAGTTGTAGGACAGCTTCTGGAGCACAGCAGAATTTTCATTTTTGAAAACAACGGAAATCCTCAGTATTATATGGGCAGTGCCGACTGGATGCCGAGAAATCTCGACAAGCGAGTTGAGCTTGTATTCCCCGTTGAGGACGAAGATATAAAAAGCAGAGTGCAGGGCATAATGAATACTATGTTCAAGGACACAGTAAATGCACGCAGACAACAAAGCGATATGACCTACACCACTGTTGACAAGCGAGGCAAAAAGCGGCTCAACTGTCAGAAATATTTTTCAAAGCTCGCATTAAAAGCGCAGAAAAACGCAATGAAGGCAGACTATGCAAGGACAGTCGGAACACCGATTGTGCCAATTAAGAAAGGAGAAAACGAAGAATGAAACGAGTAGGTATTTTAACAAGCGGCGGAGATTGTCAGGGACTTAATTCAACAATAAGGGCAGTTGCCAAAACCCTGTACAATTACTACGGTCCCGATGATGTTGAGATTATCGGCATAATCGACGGCTACAGAGGTCTTATTTACGGTGAGTACAGGCGTATGAAGCCCGAAAACTTCTCGGGTATTCTCACAATGGGCGGCACAATCCTCGGAACGTCAAGACAGCCGTTCAAGCTTATGCGTGTTATTGACGAGAACAGCGTTGACAAGGTTGCGGCTATGAAGAAGAATTATAAAAAGCTCAACCTTGACTGTCTTGTTGTTCTCGGAGGCAACGGAACGCAGAAAACAGCTAACCTGCTCAGAGAAGAAGGACTCAACGTTGTTTCTCTCCCGAAAACAATCGACAACGACCTCTGGGGCACTGACATCACCTTCGGTTTTCAGAGCGCAGTTGACATCGCAACAAACGTAATCGACTGTATTCACACAACGGCTACCTCGCACGGACGTGTTTTCATCATTGAGGTTATGGGGCACAAGGTTGGCTGGCTCACGCTTTATGCAGGAATTGCAGGCGGCGCAGACATTATTCTCATTCCCGAAATTCCGTACGACATTAATTCGGTTGTCAAGACAATCAAGGCACGCACCGCAAGCGGAAAGAACTTCTCAATTCTCGCCGTAGCCGAGGGCGCAATCTCAAAGGAGCTTGCTTCACTTCCCAAAAAGCAGAAAAAAGCGGCAATTGCAGAGATGAAGTACCCCTCTATCTCCTACAAAATTGCCGACGAAATTGAGCAGGCGACGGGACAGGAAACAAGAGTTACCGTTCCCGGTCACTTCCAGAGAGGCGGAAGCCCCGACCCGTATGACCGTGTTATTTCCACACGCTTCGGCGTAGCCGCCGCTCAGCTTATCATTGACAAGAATTACGGCAATATGGTTGCGCTGCGCAACGGCAAGGTTGTTCCTGTTCCGCTTGAAGAAATTGCAGGAAAGCTCAAAACCGTTCCCACAGACTGCGAAGAAATCAAAACCGCCAAAGCAATGGGAATTTCTTTTGGCGACTGATAAACAAAATAATTTTCAAAAATAAAAGGCTTGATAAAC
>JBJEOX010000267.1:0-9348 GCA_051880935.1 Ruminococcus sp. | reverse complement strand
GACGGCGATTGTGTATTGCCACACCGAATTCGTGAGATTGTATTAGATGAAATTGTCAGGGAAGAAATCAATCAGGCAATTTATTATGCGGTCAATGAAAAGGACAAATTTGTTGAGTGCATCAGCAAAAGAAGTTTATTTGAAAGCCGAAAAAAGCTCAGTCAAAAGATAACCGAGCTTGACAGGTTGAATAACCGTAAAAAAGAGTTGAATGTAATATTCAGAAAGTTGTACGAGGATAACGCACTCGGTAAAATTCCTGATGACCATTACAGACTTCTATCCGATAGCTATACTGCTGAACTGCACGAGCTAAAAGCAAAAATACCCGAACTGCAAAATCAGATAAATGAAATCAAAACCGAGGAAAAGAATGTTGACAAATTCATTGCCTTGGCAAACAAATACATCTATATTGAAGAACTGACACCCGAGATACTCCGAACCTTCGTAAGCAAAATCACCATACACGAAAACGATAAAGAGAACCCCGGAGCAAAGTATGAGATTGACATATTTCTGACACATATAGGAAAGTTCTGGTAAGAATTCAATCGCAAAAATCACATCAAAAAACAGAGCAGATAACGAAAACTACCTGCTCTGTAAAAAAATTAAGTTATATGTTCCTTATGGGAAGTCAGCTGATGCCGTCCCCTACGGATATAGAGGAAACGTTTGTATTACAGTCGTAGGGACACGGCGTGCCGTGTCCGTAGTGATTATCAAACGTAACCAAAAATATCAACATTATCGTTACAAACAAACATTTCCGTAGGGGACGGGTTCCTACACGTCCCTTTCACAAAAATTGCGTTGCAATTTTTGTGTGGACACGGCTCGCCGTGTCCCTACGTCAACGTTGCTGTAATTCCAACGACAAATTATAGTTTATCATCATCTCCCGTCTGACTTTCGTCCTCGGCGTGGAAATATCTGTAAACAGCAAGTGCGCTGTCCTTTGTCATTTTCGGTGCGTTTTCAAGCTCTGTTAAATCTGCCTTTGAAATATTGTCAATTGTTCTGAAATATTTTAAAAGCGACTTTGCTCTTACCTCTCCCACGCCTTCAATATTTGTAAGCGAGCTTTTAAACGTGTTTTTGCTCCTGCGTGCGTGGTGATAGCCGATTGCAAAGCGGTGAACCTCGTCCTGCATTTTGCTTAAGAACGTAAACAGTGCACGCTTTGAGCTTATTGCGATTTCTCCGCCGTCACCTGTTACGGCACGTGTGCGGTGCTTGTCGTCCTTTACCATACCGAAAAGCGGTACGCTTATGTTCATTCTTTCAAGCACCTGTTTTACAGCCGCCACCTGTCCCTTGCCGCCGTCGAGCAATATCAAATCGGGAAGCTTTCCGAATCCCTCGGTTTTGTCCTCTGCTTTATAGTATTCATCAAAGCGGCGTGAAATAACCTCAGCCATTGACGCATAATCGTCCTGTCCCTCAAAGCCCTTGATTTTGAACTTTTTATACGCCGACTTAAGCGGCTTGCCGTTTTTGTAAACTATCATTCCTGCGACGTTTTCTGTTCCTGCAAGGTTTGAAATATCGTAGGATTCTATATATTCGGGCAGTTTTTCAAGTCCCAGAGTTTCTTTCAGCTCCTCAAGCACACCGTACTCACGCACCGTTGCGCCCTTTTTCTGCGCAAGTGCTTCGGCGGCGTTTGAACGGCACATTGAAACAAGCTGTGCCTGCTCGCCCCTTTGCGGAATGGTTACATTGACCTTGTTGCCACGTTTTTCACAAAGCCACTGTGCAATTGCTTCTATACCGTCAAATTCTCTGTCGAGCGCAATGTTTTTCGGAACGTCGTTTCTTATTGTGTAGTAGCTTAGCAGGAATTCCTCGTATTCACTCTCGCTGTCGCCGCTGTCAAAAATAAAGCTTTCACGGTCAAAGAGTCTGCCTCCCTCAAAGCGGAAAACCTGAAAGCAGATTTTTCCGTCGTCGGTAAAGCTTGCAATAACGTCCTCGTCAAGCACCTTGTTGGCAACAACCTTTTGCTTTTCGCCCATTTTCTTAACCGCATTTATCTTGTCACGGATTCTTGCGGCACGCTCAAATTCAAGATTTTCTGCCGCCTCCTCCATTTGTGCGGTGAGCTGTTTTATTGAGTTTGACGAGCCGCCCTTTAAAAAGTCGAGTGCCTGTGCAAGGCTCTCCTTGTAATCCTTAAGCTTTACCCTGCCTGTGCAAGGCGCCATACACTGCTTGATATGGTAGTTAAGACAAGGTCTGCCCTTGCGGAAGTCCTGCGGAAAACGCCTGTTGCAGGTAGGGAGCATAAAAATCTTGTTAGCCTCCTCAACTGCACTTTTTACGTAATAACTGCTTTTGTACGGTCCGATATACTGCGCACCGTCGTCCTTTTTTTGCAGAACATACGTAATTCTTCCCCAGTCGCCCGGACTTACTCTTATATAGCTGTAGCCCTTGTCGTCCTTGAGAAGAATGTTGTACTTCGGTGTGTGCTGTTTGATAAGGCTGCATTCAAGAATCAGCGCCTCAAATTCGCTGTCGGTGATGATGTATTCAAAATCGTCAACATTGTCAACCATTCTGCGCACCTTCTCGGCGTGATTGTTCTGCGAGCCGAAGTACTGGCTGACACGGTTTTTGAGTGCCTTTGCCTTGCCGATATATATAATTTCTCCGCTTTTATCGTGCATAATATAAACACCGGGCAAAAGCGGCAGTGCCATTGCCTTTTTGCGCAGCTCCTGCATTTTTGGATTCATAATTTCACCACCGGAATAAAAAAACAAAAGGGCGGATAATTCCGCCCAAAAATATGCTGTGAGTTTACAATTATTCAGTAAAACCTGATTCTACGAGAGCAACAAGACCTTCAACTGCATCGGTTTCGTCCGAGCCGTCAGCAATAATCTTGATTGTTGTTCCGCCGATAATACCGAGTGAAAGTACGCCAAGAAGACTCTTTGCGTTAACACGACGCTCTTCCTTCTCAACCCAGATTGTTGACTTGTACTCGTTAGCTTTCTGGATAAAGAAAGTTGCCGGGCGAGCGTGTAAGCCGGCTTTGTTCTGAACTAAAACTTCCTTAACATACATTTTGAAAACCCTCTCTGACATATTAAAATTTAAACCGAAAAAACCTTAAAGGCTTGATTTAATACATATTATAATCTTTTTTATTATCAAGGTCAATACGCTAAAATATTTTCGTATTAATATTCACTTGAGGTCAAAAAATTAAATCGTTTCTTGTGCAATTTTACAAGAATTGAGTAAAATTTTCATACATAAATACCGAATATCAGTTATCCTTAAGCAAATCAGGGCGTTTTTGCTTTGTGACTTCAAGGCTTTTTTCCCTGCGCCACTTCTCAATATTAGCGTGATGACCGCTTAAAAGCACCTCGGGAACTATCTGTCCTCTCCACTCTGAGGGCTTTGTGTACTGCGGATATTCCAGAAGTCCGTTGAAGTGGCTCTCCTCGGTAAAGCATTCGTTGTTTGAAAGCACACCGGGAACCATTCTGGCAAGTGCGTCGGCAAACACCATTGCAGGCAGCTCGCCGCCCGTAAGCACATAGTCGCCGATTGAGATTTCCTCGTCAATAAATGTATCTAAAAGCCTTTGGTCAACACCCTCGTAGTGACCGCAGAGAATGCAGATATTTTCAACGTCCGCAAGCTCTCTTAAACGCTTTTGCGTGAGCGTTTTGCCCTGCGGAGACATATAAACAAAGTGCGGTCTTTGACCTGTCTGCTTACAAATATCCTCAAAGCAAAGTGCAATCGGCTCGGCTTTCATAAGCATACCCATTCCGCCGCCGTATGGAGTGTCGTCTACACGTCTGTGCTTGTCGAAAGCGTAGTCACGAAGCTGGTGGCAGACGATTTCAAGTGCACCGCTTTTCTGTGCCCTGCCGATTATGCTCTCGTTCAGTACAGGCTCGAACATTTCGGGGAATAAGGTTATTATGTCAATCCTCATCGTCAAATATTCCTTTCATCGGGTAAATAAGCACAAAGCCTCCGTCAACGTCAATTTCTTCAACAACCTCGTCAATAACGGGCGCAAGGTATTTTTTATTGTTGCTGTCGGTGATTTCGTAAACGTCGTTTGCACCCGTGCGCAGAACGTCGGTGATTATGCCGTAAACGGTGCCGTTTTCAGCGTCCTTTACTTCAAGCCCGATTAAGTCCTGAACAAAGTTTACACCCTCGTCAAGCGTAATGTCATTGCGGTTAATATAGACAACTTTACCCCTGTATTTTTCAGCGGCTTCGATTGTGTCAACTCCCTTGATTTTGGCAAGGGTTATGTTCTTGTGAGGACGGGATTTCACTTCGATAAAGGTCTGACCGTTTTCGTCAAGATACAGCTTTTTAAAGGCGCATAAAAACTCGGGTGAATCGCACCAAGGCTCAATTCTCACTTCACCCTTTATGCCGTGAGTACCTACGATTTTTCCCGAATCAAGGAATTGCTTTTTCATACTTCTGCTCCGTTTCATTTACACATTATTACAAATCCGAGCGACGAGGGCGTCGCTCGCTACAATTTTCACACAAAACTATATTTATTTTAATTCAACAATCGTAACGCCGTCCTCGCCCTCGCCGAACACACCGAGGCGGTGGCTTTTGACTGCTTTGTTTGACTTTAAATACTGATTGATTTCACGTCTGAGAACGCCTGTTCCCTTGCCGTGAATAATCGTGATTTTGCTTACGCCCGACAAAACGGCGTTGTCAATTGCTTTGTCGACAATGTTGATTGCATCAAAAGCAGTTTCGCCCCTTACGTCAACCTCTGTTTCGGGACGGACGTCCATTCTGCTCGGGACATTGCGCCTGCTTGGGAACTGACTTGCAGCAGGCTTGTTCTGCGATTTTAACAACCTCAGGTTTTTAATGTCAACTCTCGTCTTAATGATTCCTGCCTGTACGAGCACAAGCCCATCTTTGTTGGGCGGTGCAAGTACGGTTGCGTTTTTGTCAATATCGTAAATCAGCACGCTGTCGCCGACCTTTAACGGACGCGGCAGTTTGTAATCCTCGTTCGGCGTTTTCTTAGCCTCAATCGGGTCTGCATGCGCCTCCATCTTATCAATGTCACGTTTCAGCTTTGAGCGAGCCTCGGCGCTCATTTCCTTTGATTTTCTCGCCTTTTCAAGCTCTTCTACAAGTGCTTCTGCCTGCGCTCTTGTCTGCGAAATTATGCGCTGTGCCTCCTGCTTTGCACGCTCAATTTCACGCTCAGCGTCCTTCTTGGCTTTGAGCATTTCATTCTCGGCTTTCTGCTTTTCTGTGTTCGCCTTAGCAGTAAGTCTGTTTGCATTTTCAAGCTGTTTTTCAAGGCTCTGACGGCGTTTTTCAAGCTTTTCTACAACATCCTCAAACTGTCTGCTTTCAGTTGAAACAAGCTCCTGCGCTCTGTCAACAATTTCAGAGTCCATTCCGAGCCTTTTTGAAATTGCAAAGGCGTTACTTTTTCCGGGTACGCCGATTAAAAGCCTGTAGGTAGGCTTGAGCGTTGCAACGTCAAACTCGCAGCAGCCGTTTTCTACTCCCTCTGTGCGGAGTGCAAATTCCTTTAATTCTGCGTAGTGGGTTGTTGATGCAATTTTTGCGTGGCGTGTGCGCAGTTTTTCAAGGATTGCAATAGCAAGCGCCGCACCCTCAACAGGGTCCGTTCCTGCGCCAAGCTCGTCAATAAGGCAGAGCGAGCCGGCATTTGCAAGCTTGATTATCTGTATAATGTTTGTCATATGCGCTGAAAAGGTTGACAACGACTGCTCAATGCTCTGCTCGTCGCCGATATCGACAAGCACACGTCTGAAAACCGACAGCTCGCTGTTGTCGGCGCACGGCACTAACAGTCCGCACATAGCCATAAGCGTAAGCAGTCCGAGTGTTTTTAGCGTAACCGTTTTACCGCCCGTATTCGGTCCTGTGATTACGAGTGTGTCAAAGGACTTTCCGAGGACAATATCAACGGGAACAACCTTGTCCTTGTCAATCAGCGGATGCCTTGCCTGCTTTATGTCAACTACGCCCCTGTCGTTCATAATCGGCATTGACGCTTTCATTGAATATGCAAGGTCAGCCTTGGCAAAAATAAGGTTGAGATTTGCGAGGTTATCATAGCTTCTGATTATCGTATCGGCAAAGTCGCCTGCGCTTGCCGACAGTTCAAAGAGGATTCGCTCGATTTCTTCCTCCTCTTTTGATTTGAGCATTTTAATATCGTTGTTTGCCTGCACAACGCCCATCGGCTCAATAAAAACAGTCGCACCGCTTGACGAGGTGTCGTGTACAAGTCCGGGCACGTTGTTGCGGCATTCGCTCCTTACAGGCACAACATACCGTCCGTCACGCTGTGTTACGATAGCGTCCTGAAGATACTTTATGTATGTTGAGCTGTGAATGATTTTATCGAGAACCTCTCTCGCTTTTGAAGAGGCTGTTCGGATTTTACGGCGGATATCGGACAAATCCGTGCTTGCGCTGTCGGCGATTTCGTCCTCGCTTAAAATTGCAGAGGTGATTTTTTCCTCCAAAAATTTATTTGAAATCAGTCCGCTGAAATAGATATCAAGCGCAGTTTCTGTGTTTGCAAACCTTGAATGCCACTCCTTGACTGTGCGGATTATCCTCAATGTCTGCGCAATTTTTAAAAGCTCGCCTGTTGAAAGACAGCCGCCTGCCTGTGCACGCCTAAGTTGATTTACACAATTGGTTGCTCCGCCGAATGACGGCGCACCGAATTTCCCGCTTAAAACAACTGCGTCATCGGTCTGCTTTAATAGAAGCTGAACCTTTTTCAAGTCGAACTGCGGCTCAAGCTTCAGCGCCATTTCACGGGCATCGTCGAGGTTTGTTCTGCCTGCAAGGCGTTCAAGTATTTTATCAAGTTCAAGTGTTTTGTAATGTCTGTTCATAATTTATCCTTAACTTATCATTTTGTAAAACGTCAATGTTTTAAAGTCCTTTTCAAATCTGTATTTTAAATAGCTTTCGCTTGCCTGATTGAGCACCTCAAGCCCCTGTTCTGAAAGCGAAAACGAAAACAGCTTGTCATCGTCTGCATAAACAGTATGCCGCAAAGCAGTGAGTGTTGAGGGGTTAAGCTCAATAGCAATTTCGCCGTTTCTAACGTGACAGGCGGCACATTCAAGCATACCGAGCTTTGGCAGAAAATACATTGTTTCGGGACAGTATTCTCCGCACTCTCTGCACATCCGCAAGTCGGGCATATAGCCTGCCATACTTGCAAGGCGCATTTCAAAGCAGGGTTTGATTAACTCTGCACTGCGCTTATCTTCGCCGAGCAGATAGAGCGAATTGAGAACAAGGCTTAAAAAATCGTCAGCCTTCTGCTCTCTCGGGCAGATTGTGAGGGCAAGCTCGCAGAAATACTGAGCAAGGCACATCTTTTTCACGTCGCTTCTCAGCTTTGAAAAAATGCGTATTGTCTGCGCATCTCCGATTATGTAGCTGTCCCGACCCTTGTAGATTGTGAGTCGGGAATATGAAAGCAGCGAAGTTGAGGCGCACTTCTGATTTTTGATATTTTTTGCACCTCTGACAAACGCCCTGATTACGCCGTTGGATTTGGTAAGAGCAAAAACAAGCTTGTCCTGCTCACCGATATTCTGTTCCTTGATAATAAGTCCTTCCGTCCGGAATTTCATCGGTTTCCTCCCTTAAAACGGTGTCAGCTCCGGTGTCCTTTGCGTCCTGAATACTCTTGTAACGAAGATAGTCAAGAACGCTGCCCGTTGTAAAAAACGCCTGCCACATATACCAGTCGTCCATATAAAACACCTCCGAAATTATTGTTTTCGGATAGTGCAAATTTATATAAAGCAGATTTTGGATTTTTTAGAATTGAATTACAATTTGTTTAATTCATTGAGTAACTTTTCTTTCATTTCTTCAAGCTCTTCTTTAGAAGGGCGGTTTTTATCGTCGTACATTTCGTCCTTCGGAAGCCACCACACGGGACCTTTTATCGGCATATCGCCCGATTTCCTCGGAAACAAATGCCAGTGAAGATGAGTTTCGCCGTTGCCGAGACATTCGTAATTCATTTTCTCTGCACCGAAAGCATTGTAAACGGCTTTTGCAACGTCAGCCATTTCGCTTAAGAATTTTGTTCTGAACGGTTCGTCAAGAAAATGAAGCTCGGTTTTGTGCTGTTTGCAGAGAAAAAGCGTATAGCCCTTGAAATACTGATGGTCGCCGATTACAACGTAGCCCGTTTCAAGCTCCTTGACAAAATACGGATTCGTTCCGTTTTTTATCATTTCAATTCGTTCGCATATAAAGCACATAGTTTCACCTCAATTATAGTAACAGTCCAAATCCCATTTGAGAGGATTGTTTTCTATGTATTCCCAGATTTTAAGATAATCATTTTTGTTGCGGATGATGTGGTCGTGAAATGATTTTTGCCAGATTTTAGAGCCGACCTCACGAGAAACGCCTGACTTATATAAACCAATCACGGTTGAAAGTGTAGGGAACGGTCAAGACCGTTCCCTACATTGGAATAAGTCTATAACTTTACATAATTCTAAACTCGCTTGCAGTAATAAACAATCGTCATTCCGTCTTTCAAGATTTCCTCTTTACCTGTAGGAGTATATCCACATTTCTCGTACAAATGACAAAGCCTGCTTTCTTCTTTTATTGTATCAAGCTTCCATTCATTTACATTCGGATACAGCTTTTCAACAGCCGACAAAGCCTGTTGAGCATAGCCTTTATTCTGATATTCGGGCAGAATCAGCATCGGTGATATTCGGCAGACTGTATCGCTTAATTTAGCTACTCTCACAACGCCGATTTTCGTTTTATCAAGAATAATGAAATAATAATCGGTAAAGGACTGATTGAATTTATTTTGTATCTTTTCAAGCGATTCCGAGGCTGGATTTGTATCAAAGTCACGGTATTTTTCGAGCAGTTTAGCAAATGCCGAAACCTGCATTTTATGGATTTGCTCGCAGTCGGAAAACACCGCCTTAGTTAACGTTAATTTTATCATCAGTCAAAATTCTTTTCGTCAAAGCCGAAATTCTGCAAAATCTGCGCACGGTTGCGCCAATCCTCTTTGACCTTTACCCAGGTCTGCAAGAACACCTTGCAGTCGAAAAAGTTTTCAATGTCCTGACGGGCGAATGTGCTGATTTTCTTGAGCATTGTGCCGTTCTTTCCGATAATAATTCTCTTGTGTGTGTCACGCTCGCAGAAAATCGTGGCATCAATATCCAAAATTCCGTTGTCCCTTGTTTTCATCTTTTCGATTACAACTGCCGTTCCGTGAGGAATTTCCTTGTCGCAGAGCCTTAAAATCTTTTCACG
>JBJEOX010000266.1:0-1879 GCA_051880935.1 Ruminococcus sp. | reverse complement strand
GTTACGAGATATCACGCTGACCCCGAGCTGAAATCCGAGCTTCAACGTGCAGAAACAAACGGAATAAGCTTTCTTATCAGGACAACCGACTACAACATCACAAACGACCTTATCGCCGAGCTTTACAACCTGTTCTACCGCAGTATAAAGGTACTTTCAACAGGACTCGGCAACGTACTCAAAGAGGCTCAGGGAACTGTTGAAGACAGCTCAAGGTCATATCTCATTACGGGCGGCAAGGTTTCTTCTCTTGCACGTGCTGTATCGGGAAGCGTTAAAATCAAGCACAACATTTCCCTCGCAATAGTAATTCAGCTTATTGCTGTCATTATCGGTATTCTGCTTGCCGCTACGCTGTCGCTTTATGCAGGAGTCGGGGTAATGGGCTCGCTTGAGGTGCTGATTTATGCACTGTTCTGGGGACTCGCCGCAATAATAGCCCCTGCAATTCAAAAGCCGTAGCCTAGTGCCTCGGCAGGCAGTTCGAGTGGATAGGTTTGATAAAATTCAAGCCATTGCAGCCCGAATTTCAACTTGATATATCGGTAACGTTTTGGGACGTGTGGGAACCCGTCCCCTACGCAAACCTTTTCTATACACAAACCGCAATGCAATTTGTGTATTTTGGCGAACACAGTTCGCCGCTACATATTCAAACGCAAATCAACCGTGAAAGGATGTTTAAAATGAAAATTGCACCGTCACTTCTATCGTGTGACTTTTCAAAAATGGGTGAAGAAATCGTAAGAATGGACAAGGCAGGTGCCGACTGGATGCACCTTGACGTTATGGACGGTCACTTTGTGCCGAACATAACCTTTGGCGCACCCGTAATCAAAACTGTCAGAAAATACACCGACAAGCCTTTTGACGTTCATCTTATGATAAGCGACCCCCTGAAATACGCTGACAACTTTGCCGACGCAGGCGCAGACATAATCACCTTTCACGTTGAATGTGATTCAGACATTGACAAGACGATTGACAGAATCAGGAACCGAGGCGTAAAACCGGGACTTGTAATCAAGCCGAACACTCCTGCAAGCGCAGTTTTCCCCTACCTTGACAAAATAGACCTTGTGCTTGTTATGACAGTTGAGCCGGGATTCGGCGGACAGAGCTTTATGGCCGATATGCTCCCGAAGGTAAAAGAAATCAAGGACGAGTGCAAAAGACGAGGCATTGATATGCTGATTGAGGCTGACGGCGGAATCGGAGAAGCAACAATTGAACAGGCGGCAAACGCAGGAATTGACGTGTGCGTTGCCGGAACGGCTGTATTCAAAGCCGACAACGCCGCTGAGGCAATCGCAAAATTGCAGTCGTATTAAAACTATAATACATAAAAGCAAAAGCCGAAAAGGAGATTTGATTCCTTTTCGGCTTAATTATTTAAAAACTTCAAAATCAATGCGGATACTTTTCGATAAGCTCACGCAAATCGTACGGCGTAGCCTGATATACAAAATAGTTGAGCCAGTTTGTATAAAGCAAGGTTGCGTTGCTTCTCCACACCATCGGCGGAGTTTTTGAGGCGTCATCATCCGGAAAATAATTATACGGAATCTGCGGATTTATTCCTTTGTTCTTGTCACGGAAATATTCGTTTGCAAGCGTTTCCCTGTCGTACTCTGCGTGTCCCGTAACGAAAACCTGTCTGCCGTTTTTACTGCACACAACGGCAACTCCTGCCTTGTCGGAAACAGACAGAATTTCAAGCTCGTAATGCTTTTTTATTTCTTCCTCGTCAACGCCCGTGTAGCGTGAATGAGGAATACAGAACGTATCGTCAAAGCCACGCATTAGCGGATGATGCGGATTGAGGATTTTATGCGAATAAATACCGCTCAGCTTTTCGGGTAATTGATATTTCTTTATT
>JBJEOX010000265.1:0-1882 GCA_051880935.1 Ruminococcus sp. | reverse complement strand
GTCAACGTCGCTGTCGCCGATTAAAATTGCATCTTCAACGCTCACTCTCGTTTGCTCACAAGCCTGCATAATTAAATCTTTCTTTGTCAGATTTGTATTGACATCGGTTGCACAGACTGAGTCGAACAAATCGGCAATATCGTAAACCTCGAGCATATCCGAGGTAAACATTCTGTGTTTCTGCGTTGCAATCGCAATCTTACAACCGTCTTTTCTGAGTTCCCTGAGGGTATTTTCAATGCCGGGATAAAGAGAGAACATCTCCTTGCCCTTTTGCGAGTAAAGCTTGCTGTAGTTATTCGCAGCGTATTCAATTTCGTCGTCCTTCATATCAAAAAGCTTTCTGAATCCCTGCTCAAGCGGAATACCGATAACACCGTAGAGAGCGTCGTGGTCAACAGGCTGATAGCCCATAGCCGCTGCGGTTGTGTTAAAGCAGTAAAGTATACCCGGTGAGGTATCTGCTATAGTTCCGTCAAAGCCAAAAATAACCAGTTTTTTCATATTATCACCCAAATAAACACACAATACAATACGGTCAGAAATAAAGACCGATTTTTAAATTAATTTTCTATATTAGAAGTATTACACCTTATGGATAATTATACCACTCAATACTTGTAAATACAATAGTTATTTTGTTTCATAAAAAGCTGTATAATCCGATATATTTGTTCATAAATTTCGCTAAAAAGGTTCCATATTAATTATTCCATTATTAATTTGAAAAATCTGTATAAACTGAATATCACTGACAATAATAATTGCGGAGGTGCTTCTATGAGCGATTATTATAACAGAAACAACGGGCGCAAAAAACGCAGCCGCAGAGAAAAAATCGGCTTTTATACTGCGTTTTCAATCTGCCTTATAGCCGTTAGTATGGCGATTTATTCAACATACAACACAATGTCGGTTCCGCAAAAGGCGACAAATCCGCAGACCGAAACCACGCAGGCACAGCAGGTAAATCAGGTTGTTACGGGAGTTAAGGAAACGCTTGCCGAGCCGAAGCTCGACACAACTATTCCTAAGGTGACAGCCGTTTCGCAGGAGGAAACGACTCAGCCGTCTACTGCCGAAGCGTCTGAGGACGCACTTGAAACTATGCTTTCAACCGACTTGTCGCTCACCTATCCGCTGAAATCGAACAACATTCTTCGTGAGTTCAGCAAGGAGAGCGTGTATTTCAAAACGCCGAACGTTTGGAAACCTCATCTCGGCGTTGACTTTGCAGGCGAGCTTGGCGACGACGTTTGCGCAATGGCTGACGGTGCTGTCACAAAGGTCAGTGAGGACAAAATGTACGGCAAAACCGTTGAAATTTCGGTAAATGATGCAGTTTGCATCTACAGCGGTCTGGGCGACATCAGCGTGAGCGAGGGCGACTCGGTTACGGCAGGCGACAAAATCGGCACTGTCGGCTCAGTACCGTATGAGGCAAGCGACAAAAACCACATTCACGTTGCCGTAAAGGTGAACGGAAACTACGCCGACCCGCTTTCATTTATCGGAAACAACAGCTGAATTTCAATGCATAATTCATAATGCATAGTGCATAATTATTAATCAGACTATCCGTTATAACAAGCTGAAATTATAAGTTCGGATTTTGAGATAAAACGGAATTTAATTCGAAATGAGGAATTAATGGTCGCTACGCTCCGAATTAGTAATGTTGCGTGTTGTTTGGATAAGTTTGTTTTCCTTGGATTGATTGATATATCGGCAACGTTTCGGGACGTGTGGGAACCTGTCCCCTACTAAATTAAATACAAACGTTTCCTGTATCGCCGTAGTACGGTGTTAATTCTAAAATTTATCAAATTTGTTATGAAAACAACCACACTCAAATGCAGGGAACGGTCTTGACCGTTCCGAG
>JBJEOX010000264.1:0-9403 GCA_051880935.1 Ruminococcus sp. | reverse complement strand
GCCTGCCGTTACACCTACAAGACCTGCAAGTGAAGCGTTAAGGCACATTGAAACGTCAGGCTTGCCGTTCTTTATCCAAGTGAAAACCATTGTTGTAACTGTTGCAACTGCGGGAGCAACTGTTGTTGTAAGGAAAATCTGTCCGAGGTAAGCGCCGTCGGCAGCTGCTGCGCCGTTAAAGCCGTACCAGCCAAACCAGAGAATGAATACACCGAGTGCGCCGAGTGTGATGCTGTGACCGGGAATAGCGTTTACCTTGCCGTTCTTGCCGTATTTACCGATACGAGCGCCGAGCATTGAAGCACCGATAAGTGCAGAAACACCGCCGACCATATGAATTACTGTTGAACCTGCAAAGTCAATGTAGCCCATCTGACAGAGCCAGCCCTGACTGTTCCAAACCCAACCTGCTTCAACAGGATAAACGAAAAGTGAAATAACTGCGCTGTAGATGCAGTATGTTGAGAATTTTGTACGCTCTGCCATAGCACCTGAAACGATTGTAGCTGCTGTAGCACAGAATACAAGCTGGAATACGAAGTTGTTCCAGTCAAAGTTTGCCCAGTCAGTAAACATATTGAGGTTAGGAATACCGATAAAACCTGCAATATAGTCCTCTGACATCATAAGACCAAAACCGAGAAGGCTGAAAACTACTGTACCGATACAGAAGTCCATCAGGTTCTTCATTATGATGTTACCTGCGTTTTTAGCTCTTGTAAAGCCTGTTTCTACCATTGCAAAACCGCACTGCATAAAGAATACAAGTGCAGCGCCCATCAGGAACCATACGCCGCCGGTTCCGTAAATCAAGTCTGCCATAAATTTTCTCTCCTCTATATACTTGATGTTTTATAACAAAAATGGCGTATAATCCGACAAATCCAAAAGTACTGTTTGTCTGACGGATTACACACCATTGTGTCATCATTTTATACTATATATAATGTATAGATTTATTTAGCCGTTTTTGTAAATCAAACACCGAAAAGCATTTCGCCGTATGAGGGATAAGGCCAGTATTCGGAAGAAGTTTCTGTTTCCATTGAATCGCCTACTGCACGAAGCTCCTGCATAAGTGCAAATACTGTTTCTCTGTAGTATGTTGCATAAGCTAAGTTATCGTTGCTGTATTCGCTTGCCTTGATAACAGCTTCTTCAAGCTCTGCTGTCTTTTTGCTGAAGCTTACGAGCTTTGTTGAAAGGCTTGCAACGAGCTCTTCTTCAACAGAAGTAGGAATAGCGTCTGAAAGAGCCTTCTTGGCAAGAGCAGTATCTGTAAGCTCTCTTACGTATGCCGATACAGCGGGAAGAATATTCTTCTTAGCCATATCAATCATTGTGAGTGCCTCAATGTTAATCTGCTTAGCGTAATTTTCAAGCTCGATTTCATATCTTGCTCTGACTTCTTCTTCGGAACAAATCTTGTTCTTTACAAAGAGGTCAACGTTCTTCTTGTCAATGAAGTGAGCAACAGCTTCGGGAAGTGACTTGTAGTTGCAGAGTCCTCTTCTTTCAGCTTCTTCAACCCATTCGGGAGCGTAGTTGTTGCCGTTGAAGATGATAGCCTGATGCTCTGTGAATGTCTTTTTGATAAGAGCCTTAACAGCAGTTTCCATATCGTCAGCGTCCTTAAGCTCATCGTAGAACTGTGAAAGCTCCTCAGCTACCATTGTGTTGAGAATGTAGTTGGGACAAGCGATGTTGAGGGAAGAACCCAGAGCTCTGAACTCAAACTTGTTGCCTGTGAAAGCAAACGGTGAAGTACGGTTACGGTCTGAATTGTCCTTCATAAAGTCGGGAAGAACATCAACGCCCGTCATCATCTTTACCTTGCCCTTGCTTACATATTCTGTATCGTTGATGATTGAATCAACAAGTGCACCAAGATCGTCGCCGAGATACATTGAAATGATTGCAGGCGGTGCTTCGTTAGCACCAAGACGGTGGTCGTTGCCTGCCGATGCAACTGTGATTCTGAGAAGGTCCTGATACTCGTGAACAGCCTTTACGATAGCTGCAAGGAAGAGCTGGAACTGAATGTTCTTCTCAGGCTCTTTGCCGGGGTCGAGGAGGTTTTCGCCTGTGTTAGTGGAAATTGACCAGTTGTTGTGCTTACCTGAGCCGTTAACGCCTGCGAAGGGCTTTTCGTGGAGAAGACATACAAGACCGTGTTTCTCGGCTGTTTTCTTCATAATCTCCATTGTAAGCTCGTTGTGGTCGGTTGCGATATTAGTTGTAGTAAAGATAGGTGCAAGCTCGTGCTGCGAGGGAGCAACCTCGTTGTGCTTTGTCTTTGCAAGAATTCCGAGCTTCCAGAGCTCCTCGTCAAGGTCTCTCATATAAGCGGCAACTCTTGTCTTGATAGCACCGAAGTAATGGTCGTCAAGCTCCTGTCCTTTGGGTGCCTTTGCGCCGAAAAGTGTTCTGCCTGTATAGATAAGGTCCTCTCTTTGGTCATACATTTCCTTATCAATAAGGAAGTATTCCTGCTCGGGACCGACTGTTGTTGTAACTCTTGTTACGTCATTTTTGCCGAGGAGGTGAAGAACCTTTACAGCCTCTGTGCTGATTCTTTCCATTGAACGGAGCAGAGGAGTCTTTTTATCAAGAACCTCGCCTGTGTATGAACAGAAAGCTGTGGGAATGTAAAGTGTTCCGTCCTTAACAAATGCATAAGAGGTGGGGTCCCATGTTGTGTAGCCTCTTGCCTCAAATGTGGCACGAATGCCGCCGCTGGGGAATGACGATGCGTCCGGCTCACCCTTTACAAGCTCTTTACCCGAGAACTCCATAATAACCTGACCGTCACCGTTGGGGCTGATAAAGCTGTCATGCTTTTCAGCGGTTACGCCTGTCATAGGCTGGAACCAGTGGGTGTAGTGTGTACATCCCATCTCAACTGCCCAATCCTTCATAGCCGATGCAACTACGTTTGCAACGCTTAAATCAAGAGGTTCGCCGTTCTGGATTGTTTTCTTCAATGCCTTGTAAGTTGACTTAGGAAGTCTTTCCTGCATTTTCTGGTCGTTAAATACCATACTGCCAAATAACTCCGGAACTTTTGCCATTTTAATTCTCTCCTATCCAGTTTTAAAAATTTGACCTGATACTAAACAAAGTTCAGTATAAAACACAAAAGGACACTGTAAGCACATTGCCTACAGCGCCCTTGCTGTTGTCATTGCTGTTAGTATATTCTACTTTTCGTGATTTGTCAATAGATTTTTCTAAAAAAAAATAAAAAATGCAAGTTTTATTAAAATTCTTGCATTTATTTCGTTTTTATCCTTGTGCCGTTGCACAAAATCAACAAAACATACATTTTTATGAATGATTACTTCAAAAAAGTTGCAATTTCCTGTATTTCACCCTTGACAAACCGACGTTTAAGGTTATATAATACAGTCACACGTCATATATGTTTAGAATTCTGCGCAAAAATGCAGGATTTCAAAACTAAAATTGCAAAGTTCAGAAATTCAAAGCTTTGTGCCGACGTTTAATTCATATATTATATATATTGAATTTCCATTCGTTTTATGAACAGATTGTTTCATATATTATAGCGGCAGACGCCGCTGTCAATAAATAAAGCTGATATGTGAATTCGCTCTTATATATAACTAATTATATAAAGGAGCGTGATAGGGTTTTCAAAGGCGAAAAATCCGGGTATCAGGAAAGGATGATTTTTGATGGGACAGACAGAGAACAGACAAACGCAAAACAGCGGTCTTTATTCTCCGAGGTTCGAGCACGACAACTGCGGTATAGGCGCTGTTGTAAACATTAAGGGCGTTAAGTCGCACGACACCGTTGCAAACGCTCTTACAATCGTTGAAACGCTTGAACACCGTGCAGGTAAGGATGCAGAAGGCAAAACGGGCGACGGCGTAGGTATTCTGCTTCAGATTTCCCACAGGTTTTTCAAAAAAGCAGCAAAAGAAATAGGCATCAATCTCCTTTCCGAAAGGGATTATGCCGTTGGTATGTTCTTCTTTCCGCAGAACGAGCTTGCAAGAAATCAGGCTAAAAAGATGTTTGAGATTATTGCTCAGAAAGAAGGACTTGAGGTTCTCGGCTGGAGAAACGTTCCCTCCGACACAACCGTTATCGGCAAGCGTGCGCTTGACTGTATGCCTGCAATTATGCAGTGCTTTATCAAGCGTCCTGCCGGTGTAAAGAAAGGTCTTGACTTTGACCGCAAGCTCTACGTTGCAAGACGTGTTTTTGAACAGAGTAACGAGGATACATACGTTGTTTCTCTTTCAAGCAGAACTATCGTATATAAAGGTATGTTCCTTGTAGGCGACCTCAGAAGATTTTTCCTCGACTTACAGGATGATGATTACGAGTCGGCTATCGCAATGGTACACTCACGTTTCTCAACCAACACAAACCCGAGCTGGCAGAGAGCTCATCCCAACAGAATGATTGTTCACAACGGTGAAATCAACACAATCAGAGGCAACGCAGACAAGATGCTTGCCCGTGAAGAAACAATGCGTTCCGAGCACTTAAAGGGCGACCTTGACAAGGTTATTCCCGTTGTAAACACAGAAGGCTCCGACTCGGCAATGCTCGACAACACGCTTGAATTTCTTGTAATGAGCGGTATGGAGCTTCCGCTTGCAGTTATGATTACAATTCCCGAGCCGTGGGATAACAACGGCACAATGTCACAGAAAAAGAGAGATTTCTATCAGTACTACGCAACAATGATGGAGCCCTGGGACGGTCCTGCGTCAATCCTCTTCTCCGACGGCGACATTATGGGTGCTGTACTCGACAGAAACGGTCTGCGCCCCTCACGTTACTATATCACAAACGACGGCAATCTTATTCTTTCCTCAGAGGTCGGCGCACTTCCGATTGAGCCGTCAAAGATTGTCAAGAAAGAAAGACTCCGTCCGGGCAAGATGCTCCTTGTTGACACAGTTCAGGGCAGACTTATCGACGACGACGAGCTTAAGGAATATTACGCATCTAAACAGCCCTACGGCGAGTGGCTCGACAGCAACCTCGTAAACCTCAAGGACTTGAAAATCCCGAACGCAAAGGTTGAAGAACACTCAAACGAGGCAAGAAAAAGACTTCAGAAGGCTTTCGGCTACACCTATGAAGAGGTTATGACCTCTATTCTTCCTATGGCTAAAAACGGCAGTGAATCAATTGCCGCAATGGGTACCGACAGTCCCCTTGCAGTTCTTTCAAACGAGCCTCAGCCGCTGTTCAACTACTTCAAACAGCTCTTTGCTCAGGTTACAAATCCGCCGATTGACGCAATCCGTGAGGAAATCGTTACATCAACAACAGTTTATATCGGCGAGGACGGCAATATTCTTGAAGAAAAACCCGAAAACTGCAAGGTTATGAAGATTCATAACCCGATTCTCACTTCAACAGATGTTCTTAAGCTCAAGAATATGAAAATCAATGGCTTTAAGGTTGCAGTTATTCCGATACTCTACTATAAGAATACAAGACTTTCAAAGGCAGTAAAAAGACTGTTTATTGAATGTGACAAGGCGTACAACGACGGCGCAAATATCCTTATCCTCTCCGACAGAGGCGTGGACGAAAACCACCTTGCTATTCCCTCTCTGCTTGCAGTTTCAGCAGTTCACCAGCACCTTGTCGCAACCAAAAAGAGGACTTCTCTTGCAGTCGTTCTCGAAAGCGGCGAGCCGAGAGAAGTTCACCACTTTGCAACACTGCTCGGCTACGGTGCAAGCGCAATCAACCCCTATCTTGCTCAGGAAACAATCCACGAGCTGATTAACGACGACCTGCTCGACAAGGACTACTATGCCGCTGTTGACGATTACAACAACGCAGTATTGCACGGCATTGTAAAAATCGCATCAAAAATGGGTATTTCAACTATCCAGTCCTATCAGGGCTCGCAGATTTTTGAGGCTATCGGTATCAGCAAGGACGTTATTGACGAATACTTCACCGACACAGTAAGCAGAATCGGCGGTATCACAATCAAGGATATTGAGCAGAACGTGGATACACTCCACACAGCCGCATTTGACCCGCTCGGTTTAAGCACAACAACAGAGCTTGAATCACGTGGCAGTCACAAGTTCAGAAGCGGCAAGGAGGAACACCTCTATAATCCGCAGACAATTCATACTCTGCAAATGGCTACACGCACAAACGACTACGAGCTTTACAAAAAGTATTCACATATGATTTCCGACGAAATGGATCCCGTAAGCATCAGAGGTCTGTTCGACTTCAAATACGCCGACAAGCCTGTTCCCCTCGACGAGGTTGAAAGCGTTGATTCAATCGTAAGACGTTTCAAGACAGGCGCAATGTCATACGGCTCTATTTCGCAGGAGGCGCACGAGGCACTCGCAATTGCAATGAACAGACTTCACGGCAAGTCAAACTCAGGCGAGGGCGGCGAAAGCCTTGAAAGACTCGAAACCAAGGGCAAGGCTGAAAACAGATGCTCGGCTATCAAGCAGGTTGCATCGGGACGTTTCGGCGTAACCTCACGCTACCTCACCTCAGCCGACGAAATCCAGATTAAAATGGCGCAGGGTGCAAAGCCCGGCGAGGGCGGTCATCTTCCGGGCAAAAAGGTTTACCCCTGGATTGCAAAGACACGTCACTCAACCCCCGGCGTTTCGCTCATCTCACCTCCGCCTCACCACGATATCTATTCAATTGAGGACCTTGCACAGCTTATTTACGACCTCAAAAACGCTAACAAGGATGCAAGAATTTCTGTTAAGCTTGTTTCCGAATGCGGCGTAGGTACTGTTGCGGCAGGCGTTGCAAAGGCAGGCGCAGGCGTAATCCTCATTTCAGGCTACGACGGCGGTACGGGTGCCGCTCCTAGAAACTCAATCTACAACGCAGGTCTGCCGTGGGAGCTAGGTCTTGCCGAGGCTCATCAGACGCTCATTATGAACGATTTGCGCAACAAGGTTGTCATCGAAACCGACGGTAAGCTTATGACAGGACGTGACGTTGCAATCGCCGCTATCCTCGGTGCTGAGGAATACGGCTTCGCTACCGCTCCGCTTGTAACGCTCGGCTGTGCAATGATGAGAGTCTGCAACCTTGACACCTGTCCGTTCGGCGTTGCAACCCAGAATCCCGAGCTTCGCAAGAGATTTATGGGCAAGCCCGAATATGTTGTTAACTTTATGCTCTTTGTTGCAAACGAGCTGAGAGAATATATGTCAAAGCTCGGCGTAAGAACGGTTGACGAGCTTGTCGGCAGAATTGACCTTATCAAGCCCAAGGAGGGCATTGAGGGCAAGGCGGCTGAAGTTGACCTTTCCAACATTCTCAACTGCGACTTTGCAAATGAGAAAATTGAATACGCTAAAAAGAGCAAGTACGACTTCAAGCTTGAGGAAACTCTCGACGAGAAGGTTCTGCTCAAGGAATTCAAAACTGCTCTTGCAAAAGGCACTAAAAAGACAATTGAAATCAGCGTAAAGAACACCGACCGTTCATTCGGTACAATCTTCGGTTCCGAAATCACCAAGAAATACTACAACACCCTTGCAGACGACACATTCAAGGTTATCTGCAACGGCTCGGGCGGTCAGAGCTTCGGCGCATTCATTCCCAACGGTCTTACACTTGAGCTTGTCGGCGACAGCAACGACTACTTCGGCAAGGGACTTTCGGGCGGCAAGCTTGTCGTTTATCCTCCGAAGGAGTCAATCTTCGAGGCTGACGAGAACATCATCATCGGTAACGTTGCACTCTACGGCGCAACAAGCGGTAAGGCATTCATCAACGGCGTTGCAGGCGAACGTTTCTGCGTAAGAAACTCGGGCGCTACTGCTGTTGTTGAGGGCGTCGGCGACCACGGCTGTGAGTATATGACAGGCGGACGTGTTGTTGTTATCGGCAAAACAGGCAAAAACTTTGCCGCAGGTATGTCGGGCGGCGTTGCGTATGTTCTTGACGAGGACAGAGATTTGTACACCAAGCTCAATAAGGAAATGGTGCTCTTCTCCGAAGTAACCGAGAAGTACGAAATTCTCGAACTCAAAGAGCTTATCGAGGAACACGTCAAGGCTACCGACTCCAAAAAGGGCAAGGATATTCTTGACAACTTTGACGAATATCTGCCGAAGTTCAAGAGAATTATTCCCCACGACTACAAGAGAATGATGTCTGCTATCGCCGTAAACGAAGAAAAGGGTATGAGCAACGAGCAGGCAAGAATCGAAGCATTCTATCAGATTATCCACAACAAATAAGGAGGAGAACAGCAATGGGAAAACCAACCGGATTTATGGATTATAAACGTGAGGACGCTCCCGCATTCTCCGTTAAAGAACGTATAAATAATTATGACGAGTTCCACACTCCCCTTTCAAAGGAGGAGCAGTCAAAGCAGGGCGCACGCTGTATGGAATGCGGCGTACCGTTCTGCCAGTCGGGAATGATGATAGGCAACGCATATTCGGGTTGCCCGCTCAACAACCTCATTCCCGAGTGGAATGACCTTATCTTCAAAAATGCATGGGAACAGGCATATCATCGTCTTAAACTTACAAACAACTTCCCCGAATTCACCTCACGTGTCTGCCCTGCACTCTGCGAAAAAGCCTGCACCTGCGGTGCAAACGGTGACGCCGTTACGGTAAAGGCTAACGAGTACGGCATTATTGAAAACGCTTATATTGAGGGCTTTGCCGCACCTAATCCGCCAAAGGTAAGAACAGGCAAAAAGATTGCCGTTATCGGCTCGGGCCCTTCGGGACTTGCCGCCGCTGACCAACTCAACAGACGAGGTCACTCGGTAACTGTTTTTGAGCGCAGTGACCGAATCGGCGGACTACTGATGTACGGTATTCCGAATATGAAGCTTGAAAAGCACGTAATCGACCGCAAGGTTGATGTTATGAAAACAGAGGGCGTTGAGTTCAGAACAAATGTAAATGTCGGAAAGGACGTAAAAGCGGCTCAGCTTTTAAAGGAATACGACAGAGTAATTCTCGCCTGCGGTGCGTCAAACCCGAGAGATATCAAAGTTCCCGGCAGAGATGCAAACGGCATTTACTTTGCAGTTGACTTCCTCAAATCCACAACAAAGTCACTGCTTGACAACGGTCTTACAGACGGAACATACATTTCCGCAAAGGGCAAAAACGTAATGGTAATCGGCGGCGGCGACACGGGCAACGACTGCGTAGGCACAAGCATAAGACACGGCGCAAAGTCAGTTTTACAGCTTGAAATGATGCCCAAACTACCCGATGAGAGAACAGAGGATAACCCGTGGCCACAGTGGCCGAGAGTCTGCAAGACAGACTACGGTCAGGAAGAGGCTATTGAGGTGTTCGGTCACGATCCAAGAGTTTATCAGACTACCGTCAAGGAATTTATCAAGGACAAAAACGGCAACCTCAAG
>JBJEOX010000263.1:0-1892 GCA_051880935.1 Ruminococcus sp. | reverse complement strand
TGAAACGTTTCTCTTTTTCGGCTTTTCGGGCTTGACTGTCTTGCCCTTGTACTTGCGAGCCGCCTTTGACGCTTTTTTGAGGTCGTCGTCAAAATACTCAAAAAGGCTTTCAAATTCTTCATCTGAAAGGCTGTTTAAAATTACAACCGTAATGATTGAGCGTGTGTCAACGTCGCCGTTGCCGTACTGCAAATTAAACACGCCTGCAAACTTTTCAAGCTCGGGCTTTGACGCTCTTTTGATATATGCTGCAACCTTGGGAGCAATATGCTCCTTTGCAAAGGTTGCTCCTCTGAACGGGAAGTAGCAATCCTCTTCGTTCTTGATTTCATCTCTGAGCTCAGGGAAATATGTTACAAAACGCTTTGCAAGGAACTTCGGCGTAGCTGTTCCGTCGTCGTCCTTTTTCTTTTTCTGCTTGACCTGCTTTGCACGCTTGATTGCAACTGCACCCGAAACGCCCTCTACAAAGTCGTTTGCAATGCTCTCAGCGTCCTTCTGCTCTGCAAATTCATCGTCATAAAGCCACGTTGCAAGAGTTTTCCACTCGTTGTCGGGACCGTCCTCTGTCATTGTGCAGGAACGGAGCACCATCTGCTGTTTATCCTTGAAGTACACAACAGAATATGCAAGATTCTCACTTGTAAAAAGCGCAACAAGCTCGTTTTCGTTATCAGTTGCAACCTTCTGCTTTGTATAGCCTGTTTTAACAAGCTCAGCTTCAACTTTGCCTACTATTAAATCAAATGCCTTTTTATATTCCAACGTAATCTTCCTCTCGGATTAGTCTATGATTGTCATTATACAATTAATTGTATCATTTGTCAAAGGAAATAACAGCTTGAGTTTTATAAATTACGATACGTGGAGATTTTCTTTTAGTGCTTTTTGAAGCACCTGTGAAAAATTAATGTTTTGTTCTTCGGCTAATGTATTAAGCCATTCGGGAATAGTCAGCGTCTTTTTAACGGATTTTGAGCTTGTGCGCTTAAGGTATTCTATGGGGTCAAATTCTACAAGAACAATCTGCTCATTTTCAGCAGTCCTTATGCCTGTAATATCACTCGCTTCAGGATAATTGAACCCCTTGCTTTCAGTTTCCAGCCAAAGTCCCATAGCTTCCTGAGCCATTTCATATGCTTCCGATACGCTGTCGCCCTCGGTAAAGCAACCGGGCAAATCGGGAAATTTTACCCAATATCCGTTATCTTCTTTTGTAAACACTGCGGGATAAAATATTTTTTTCATAACACAACACTCCATATTTATTTCAAGCCTGCTTCTTTTAGTATGCCCTGCTCAAGACCTTTTTTCATAGCCTTGCTGTGATAAGGGACAATTACGATTTTATTTGTATCGGGATTGAACAGTTTTCGGTGAGAACCTGCCGAGCTGACTTCAATAAAACCGTTTTTCTTTAACAGTTTTATCATTTCTCTCGGAGTCATTGGCATTTGTAATCACCTCGCTTGTAACACTAATATTATATTACGTATTAATACGTATGTCAATAATATTTTAAGCGTATAGGTTCCGACTGATAAATAAATTGATTTTGACTTGCAACAATCGACTTAATATGTTATTATTTAATTTGTATATATCAACACAAAGAAGGTTATAATATGTCATCCCGAAACGCAATCGGAGTTTTTGACTCCGGACTCGGCGGACTGAGCGCAGTAAAGGAGTTTCTGCACGTTCTTCCGAACGAAAAAATCATATATTTCGGCGATACGGGCAGAGTCCCCTACGGCAACCGAAGCCGTGACACAATTAAAAAATATGCATTTCAGGATACGTCGTTCCTGCTTGAAAATAACGTAAAAATGGTTGTTGCCGCCTGCGGTACGGTAAGCTCCGTTGCAGGGTACGAGCTTGAAAAAAAGCTC
>JBJEOX010000262.1:0-1893 GCA_051880935.1 Ruminococcus sp. | reverse complement strand
GGCAACACAAGAATCACCGAGTTCAAGCAGATGATTCAGGCTCTGCACGACAGAGGAATCTCGGTTGTAATGGACGTTGTTTATAACCACACATACGCAACCGACGGCTCGTGCTTCTCAAAGACAGTTCCGGGCTATTACTACAGAAAGACTTCCTCAAGCGCATACTCCAACGGCTCGGGCTGCGGAAATGAAACCGCATCTGATAAGCTGATGTACAGAAAGTATATGATTGAGTCAATTAAATACTGGGCAGAGGAATACCACATTGACGGTTTCCGCTTCGACCTTATGGGTATTCACGACATCACAACAATGAATACAATCCGCACTGAGCTTGACAATCTCTATGCTGACGGCTCAGGCAAGAAAATCCTTATGTACGGTGAGCCGTGGGCAGGCGGTACTGTTGCAATTTCCGACGGCTGTTCGCAGGGCAAGGCATCTTTGCTTGACGCAAGAGTAGGTATGTTCTGCGACTCCTACCGTGACGCTATCAAGGGCGACACAAACGGTACGGGCAAGGGCTATATTCAGGGCGATACCAACAAAACGGGTAGCGTAGTAAACGGCGTAAAGGGTAAAGGCTTCAGCGCAAAAGCTCCATCGCAGACGATTGCCTATGCCGACGCTCACGATAACCTGATTCTCTGGGACAAGATTGTAAAGAGCAACGGCTCTTCAAGCTGGAGCTCAACCTCTTCAACGTTCAAGAATCAGCTTAAAGAGGCTATGACGCTCATTATGACCTCACAGGGTATTCCGTTTATGACGGCAGGCTCGGAGTTCTGCCGTACAAAGCAGGGCGACCACAACAGCTATAAATCAAACGATACAATCAATGCAATTGACTGGAGCAGAGTGCAGACTTACTCTGATGTTGCAGCATATTACAAGGGTCTGCTTGAAATCAGAGAGAATTACACACCGATGAAGGGCAGCTCATTCAGCACACCGACCTTCCAGTCAAGCTACGGCTATGTTGTAGCATATACATATTCAAACAGCAAATCCGACGAATGGGGCAAGGTTTGCGTGCTTGTAAACAGCGGCACACAGGCTTACTCAATCAACCTTGACGGAAGCGGCTGGACGGTAGTTGCAAACGGCACAAGCGCAGGACTCAAGAGCCTCGGCACAGTTTCGGGCAGCAGCTATTCAATCCCTGCAAGAAGCACGGCTGTTCTCGTTCAAAGCTCAACATTCTCACAGCTTAAAGCTACCGAAACAAATTACGGTACACTTACCATTAATCACGTTGACGAAGACGGCAATGTTTTAAAGACTTCAACTTCAAAATACAGAGAAGGCTCAACCTACCGTGCACTTCCCGACAGCACAATCCTCTTTGACCACTCTCTTAAGAGCACAGAGGGCACAACCTCGGGAAAGGTTGAAGGCGGAAAGAATTACAGCGTAACCTTTGTTTACACCTCCTCGGGCATTGAGTCGGGTTATCTCACCGTTAAATATGTCAACAGCAGCGGCGCTTCAATTAAGGACGGAACAAGCTATCACCTTAGAGCAGGCGACAGCTACGAAATTCCTGCCGCAACTATTCAGGGCTATCAGCTTGACGTTGACAAGTATCCTGCCGAAAGCTACGGCACATTCAGCGGCAGTGACAAGACAGTCACATTTACCTATAAAGACCTTGACAACACTTCTTCAACCGTTCACTATTACAACTCAAACGGCTGGTCAAATGTTCAATGTTATTCTTACACCGACGGCGGCGACGAGCCTAACGGCAAGTGGGCAGATGCAACGAAAATGACAAGCGAGGGCGACAACTGGTATGTATGCACAGTTCCCGCTTCAAGTGCATATGTAATGTTCCATCCGTCATCAGGCAGTGCTCAGGAGCCCGGCTCGGGCGAGCAGGGATATCCT
>JBJEOX010000261.1:0-1897 GCA_051880935.1 Ruminococcus sp. | reverse complement strand
TGGGGACTTCTCTCCGACGGCGGCGTTCACAGCCACAACACCCACCTTTACGGTATTTTAGAGCTTGCAAAGAAAAAAGGATTTGAAAAAGTTTACATTCACGCTTTTCTCGACGGACGTGACGTTCCTCCGTCAAGCGCCGCTGACTTTGTTCAGGCTTGCGTTGACAAGACAGAGGAAATCGGCGTAGGTAAAATCGCTACCGTTATGGGCAGATATTACGCTATGGATCGAGATAACCGCTGGGAGCGTGTTGAAAAGGCATATGCCGCTATGGTTTACGGCGAAGGCGTTGAGGCTGAATGTCCCGTTTGCGCTGTTAAGAATTCCTATAAAGAGGATGTTACTGATGAATTCGTTGTACCCTCTGTTGTTAAGGGCGGCGCAACAATTCAGCCTAACGACAGCGTAATCTTCTTCAACTTCCGTCCAGACAGAGCAAGAGAAATTACAAGAACTCTTGTTGACCCCGACTTTGACGGATTTGAGAGAAAGAAAGGCTTCTTCCCCGTTAACTTCGTTTGTATGACTCAGTATGACGCTACAATGCCGAATGTTGACGTTGCATTCAAGCCGCAGGTGCTCACAAACACACTCGGCGAGTACATTTCCGACAAGGGTATGGCTCAACTTAGAATTGCCGAAACAGAAAAGTACGCTCACGTTACATTCTTCTTCAACGGCGGCGTTGAAAAGCAGTACCCCGGCGAGGATAGAGTTCTTGTTAAGTCACCTTCGGTTGCTACCTACGACCTCCAGCCGGAAATGAGTGCGTATGAGGTTACGGATAAGTTAGTTCCTGCAATCAAGAGCGGCAAGTACGATATGATTATCCTCAACTTTGCTAACTGCGATATGGTTGGTCACACCGGCGTATTCGAAGCGGCTGTCAAGGCTGTTGAGGCTGTTGACGAGTGCGTTGGCAGAGTTGTTGACGCTATCAAGGAAATGGGCGGCGTTGCTCTTATCACAGCTGACCACGGCAATGCTGACAAGATGGTTGACGATGACGGCGAGCCGTTCACTGCTCACACCACAAACCCGGTTCCGTTCTGCGTAATCGGCTACGATTGCGAGCTTAAGGACGGCGGCAGACTTGCTGACATTGCTCCCACAATACTCTGGATTTTAGGACTTCCCCAGCCTGAAGAAATGGACGGCACAAGTCTTATTAAATAAGAATTCTTATTTTACTTTACCCCTCACAAAGTTATTCTTTGTGAGGGTGTTTTATTGTTGGTTAAGGAAATATTTTTCAGTATATGTAAAATAATATTATTAAAACGTATCTATCGTATTGATGATTTTGTTAATGAAGTGTATAATAGACTAAAAAACTGATAAGGAATATGTATGTTTAAATTGCGGAGATTTTTAAAAGACTACAAAAAAGAATGTATAATAGGGCCGCTTTGCAAGCTGTTTGAGGCTATACTTGAGCTGTTTGTTCCGCTTGTTATGGCTAATATCATTGACGTTGGAGTAAAAAACGGCGACGGCGGCTATGTGCTGAAAATGGGTGGAGTTATGGTTCTGCTCGGCGTTGTCGGACTTTTGAGTGCGCTGGTGTGTCAGTACCTTGCGTCAAAGGCTTCTCAGGGTGTTGGAACAAAAATCCGCAGAGAGCTTTTTTCGCACATCAACTCGCTCTCTCACGCTGAGCTTGACAAACTCGGCACTCCCTCGCTTATTACCCGAATAACAAACGACGTTAATCAGGTTCAGCAGAGCGTTGCTATGGGAATACGCCTGCTTACACGTGCGCCGTTTATAGTAATTGGTGCGCTGATTATGTCAATGACAATCAACCTGCAAATGTCAATAATATTCTTCATAGCCGCAGTGCTTATCGGAATTACGCTCTATCTTGTTATGACAAAGAGTATTCCGATTTACT
>JBJEOX010000260.1:0-9495 GCA_051880935.1 Ruminococcus sp. | reverse complement strand
CCTTGAAATATCTGACGTGGCGCAGCATATTGAGCTTATCGTAGCTTATAACTTCGTAATTATATCTCTCTTTGAATACCTTCATATTGTTATCGCTTGCAGCCATTGCAGCAACGCCTGCGCCCGGAAAAGTAATCTTGGAGGTTGAGCAGAAAAGAATCGGCATATCCTCAGTGCCGTTCTTTTTGCACTCGTCGAAAATATTGAGAAGCTCATCGGGTGTGTCGTTGATATCGTGAATGCAGTAAGCATTATCCCACATAATTCTGAAATCCTTAGCAGCGGGTTTTAAAGCGGCAAATTTCTTTACCGTTTCATCGCTGTAGGTAATTCCCTGAGGATTGGAATACTTGGGTACACACCAGATACCCTTGATTGAATCATCACCTTCGACAAGACTTTCAACTACGTCCATATCAGGACCGTTTTCTGTCATAGGAACAGGTATCATCTCAAAGCCGTAATATTCTGTTATTCCAAAGTGACGGTCATACCCCGGAACAGGACAAAGGAATTTTCTGTTCTTTACCTCATACCACGGCTTGCAACCCTCGACAATGGGCTTAGTCATAAGGCAGGATATTGTATCAAACATCATATTCAGACTTGAGCTTCCGCCAACCATAACGTATTTTGAATCAGCTCCGAGAATATCACCGAAGAGCTTTCTGCATTCATCAATACCCTCAAGAACACCGTAGTTTCTGCAATCCATTCCGTCTGTTCCGATAAAATCTGATTTGCTGTTCAATACATCAAGAAGTCCGAGAGATAAGTCAAGCTGTTCCTTGCCGGGCTTGCCTCTTGCCATATTGAGCTTTAAGCCCTTTCCCTTGACATTCTCGTATTCTTTTGTAAGTGCGGCATATTCCTTTTCAAGTTCTTCTCTGCCACAGTTCAAATAATTCATTTTGCTATCCCCTTAATATATAATTGCAAAAATTCTTTTAAAACCTTTATATATTCTATAGCATACGGGGATAAAATGCAAGTCTTTTTTATAAATCTTGCATTTTTAGTTAAACAAAAAAGAACAGACTTACAAGCTTGTTTTTGTTCAAAGTTTGTAAGTCTGTTATATATTGCTCTGAATTAGTAGTATTGATAGTAATAATAACCCTTTTTATTTCTTTTCTGACTTAATTCGCAGCCAACTTCAATCAATCCTAATACCTTTGAATCTGCAAGCTTTGCGCTGTCAAGAAGCTTCTGCAAATCTCCGTGAGTTGTTGAACGCTCTCTGACAACAACAACAAATCCTGCAATTAAATCTTTGAGCAGTAATGCGTCGGCAACAACACCGATAGGCGGAGTATCGAAAATAATATAGTCGTACTCCTCGGAAAGCTTATCGATAAGTTCAATAAAAGTTGATGAACACATAAGTTCGGACGGATTAGGCGGGATAGTACCTGACGGAAGAATGTCAAGGTTGTTAAGCACATCACGCTTTACCGTATCTTCAAAAGATACCATCTTACCGATTATATTCGAAAGACCGGTAGAGTTATCGATTTTAAAAATATTGTGAAGATTCGGACGTCTTAAATCGCAGTCAATCAAAAGTACTCTCTTTTCCATTTTAGAAAAAGAGATTGCAAGATTTGCAGAAACTGTACTTTTACCCTCGCCCTTCGAGTGACTTGTTACGGCAAAAACTTTTTTATCAACAGCAGAAAGTGAGAACATAATGTTTGTACGAGCAGACTTATATGACTCAACAATTGCAAATTTTGATTTATCAGACAATGTTCCGCCTGACTTTTCGATAGTATTATTTTTATTCTTATCTTTTCCAAACAGCTTTATTTTCATTGCAATCACCTACCTTGAGTTTCAAAATCAGGAATTTCAGCAAATACAGGTAAGCCGTAGATTTCCTGTATATCATCATCAGCTTTGATTGTTGTATCAATGAGTTCAAGGAGAATTGCTATCAGACAAGAAGCTGCAAGTCCGACAATCAAGCCTATAAGCGTGTTTTTAATATTACTGGGTTCATAAGGGCTTGCAGGAACCTTTGCCTCACGTATATTTCCTATCTGTCCGTACTTTAAAAAGCTATTAAATACATCCTGACATTTCTCTGCAACCTGATTTGCAACATTTGCACACTTCTGAGGGTCTGCACCTGAAACAGATATAGTAATAAAGAATGTGTTCTGATTGACAGAAATATCAACATAACAATCATCATAAAGCGACGTTATCTCATCTGAATTTTTAAAAAGAGTAACACATATGCCGGCAAGGTTTGATGAGCCGCTGATATCGGCGCTGTAGATTTTGCCGCTCTCTTTATTTACTTCACTTGCACCATTGTAGTTCTGAACATATATCATAGCAGAAGTGTTGTACATTGGTGTGATTATGAATTTTGAATACAAGAAAAACAGAATACCCATCAATATAGTAGCAAGCAGAATAAATTTCAGTCTGTGAAGCAGAACACCGATTATTTTTTGTATTGTAATATTCTTTGGCATTACGTTATACTCCTTCATCACATAAAATAAAGTTTTATAAATTACGAGTGCATTTTAATTTTTTAAATCTAATTTATTATATTATATAACAATATAACAATAATTCCATATTGGAATTATCCGACAAAAAAATAAAGGAAGTCGACAAAACTTCCTTTATTAAAAGTTTTTTGCAAATTATCCTACTACATTGAGCAGTACGCCTGCTGCAACAGCAGAACCGATTACACCGGCAACATTCGGTCCCATAGCGTGCATAAGCAGGAAGTTTCCGGGATTCTCCTGCTGACCGACTCTCTGAGCAACACGTGCAGCCATAGGAACAGCAGAAACACCGGCAGAACCGATAAGCGGATTTACCTTGCCGCCTGTAAACTTATACATAAGCTTTCCGAACAGAACACCGCAGGCTGTACCCATACAGAAAGCTAACAAGCCAAGAAGAATAATGAAAAGTGTGCTTGGCTGTAGGAAATTCTGTCCCGAAGCGGTTGCACCGACAGTCGTGCCGAGGAATATTGTGATTATATTCATAAGCTCGTTCTGAGCTGTCTTTGCAATTCTTTCAACTACTCCTGATTCCTTAAAGAGGTTACCGAGCATAAGCATACCAACAAGCGGAGCTGCATCGGGCAGGAAGATTGCAATAAGAATTACAACGATTACAGGGAACATAATCTTCTCGAGCTTTGAAACAGGACGGAGCTGTTCCATAACAACCGAGCGTTCCTTCTTTGTTGTAAGAGCCTTCATAATCGGAGGCTGGATAATCGGAACAAGAGCCATATATGAGTAAGCCGCAATAGCGATTGAACCTAAGAGATGCGGAGCAAGCTTTGTGGTAACATAAATTGCAGTAGGACCGTCAGCGCCGCCGATGATACCGATTGCGCCTGCTTCAGCCTCTGTAAAGCCAATAAGGATAGCACCTGTAAAGGTGATGAAGATACCAATCTGTGCTGCTGCACCGAGAATAAGGCTCTTGGGGTTGGCAATAAGTGGACCGAAGTCTGTCATACAGCCAATTCCGAGGAAGATAAGAGGCGGGTAGATACCGAGCTTTACGCCCTGATAGAGGTAGTAAAGAAGTCCGCCGTAGGTCGGATTGTTATAATAAACTACACCATCAGGAAAAATCTGCGATTCATGACCCACTGTAGCAATGCTTCGTTCGGCACATTGCTCAGCTGTCAGCCATTCACCTGACGGAGCTGCCATAATGTCGGGATAGAGGTTAACGAGCAGCATACCGAATGCAATAGGAAGAAGCAAAAGCGGCTCATACTGCTTTTTAATAGCCAGATAAAGCAGAACAATTGATATGCCAATCATAACGTAGTTCTGCCAGTTCAGCGTAAATATACCTGAACTTTGCAAAATGCCGTTTACGGCATCAACGAAACCCTGTAAAATTTCCATAAATAACGTCCTTTCCGAAAAACTTTAGCCTTAAAACGGGCGTGTATTATCAAGAATTCCGGCATTTGCCCATGCAGAACGACCGGTGTCTGACTTTTTAATACTCTTTATTCTTGCTTTTCCGGAGGAACCGTACATTGTGGCAACGGCTGCGGAAATCACGGCAACTACTTCATCTGTTACACCGTCCTGAGCCGACTGAACAGAAGGAGTTGAAACAACAGGAGCTGCTGCGGGAGCCAAAACAGAAGGGATTTCTTCCTTAACTTTAACCTTTTCTTTTTTCTTCTTGCCGCTTTGCTGTGCCTTCTGAACAATTGTACTGTACAGCTTGATGATTAAAATCAAGAGGAGAAGCACTGCAAAAACAACTACAAATCCTGTCAGAATAACTTTTCCGGCTGAAATACCTTTTTCATACAAGGACATTCCGGAATCTGCGAGGATTGAAGTTACATTTGATAAATTCATAAAACGACCCCCATATTTGTGTATTACATATAGGTTAATTATACTTTATTCACCACTTTTTTTCAACAAAAAATAAAGGGCGAATATTATTTTGGTGATATAACTAAATTTTATAGTACATTGAATAAATATTTGTATTTATATTTTTCTGAATATTAAAGCATTATTACAGATTTTATCTGCTTTATTCGATAAGACCGAGCTTTTGTTTCCACTTTAAAATTCTCTTAACAGAATTATCAATCTGCTCAACAGGAATTTCACCGTTTTGTACTGACAAAAGTACTGCCGGATACTGCTCTTCTACATCACTGCAACAGAGTAAGTCGTTGCCGCTTTTTATTGCAAGAACTGCCGCATTTTCAGTACCTGTATAGTCAGTGATTGCACCCATTGACAAATCATCGGTCATTATTACTCCGTCAAAACCTAATTGTTTTCGCAGAAGATTGTGTACTTCTTCTGACAAGGACGCAGGGTATTCATCATCCATACAGCCTACAATATTGTGAGAAAAAAGAATACAATCTGCTCCGCTGGTGATGCCTTCTGTAAAGGGTTTAAAGTCAGTTTCCGTAAAAGCTGAAAAATCACGGTTATCATAGGCAATTCCTGTGTGGGTGTCTTCATTATTGCCGTAACCGGGAAAATGCTTTAATACTGTACCGAGCTTTTTCTCACTGCTGATTTCAACAACCTTTTTAACGAACTCACTTACTTCATCAACATTTCCGCTGAAAGAACGCTCATACATAAAAGCATTGTAATCGGATGTTACATCACATACGGGAGCTAAATTGACGTTAATTCCGAGAGAAAGCAATAAATCAGCTTTTTCAGCGGCATCTTCTTCAATTGCGCTCCAGCCTCCGTTTGCATAAGTATCACGAGGCGACGAAAACGGAGTTTCACGAAGATTTTCGTTACTGCTTACTCTTACGACCGTTCCGCCCTCTTCATCAACGCCGATTAAAAGCGGAATTCCGGCACTTTCCTGACAACTGAGAATATTGTCCGTTATTTCCTGACGTGTTTTCCCGTCAAAGTCTTTACCAAATAAAATATATCCTCCGAGGTTATACTCCGTCACCTGCTGTACTGCATCAATGTCGGGGTATCTGACGAAGAACATCTGCCCTACCTTTTCTTCAACCGTCATTTCGGAAATCAGATTATCGATTCTTTTTTCAGCCTTTTCCTCTTCGGAAATCGTTGTAGGCTGTGCGGTTGTATTCTGCTGTTGTGCATTATCTGCGACATTATCTGATGATGAAGAATTATCAGAATTACAGGCAACACACAAGATTGCAACAGCAAGCAGTGTTATTACGGAAAATAATTTCTTCATCAGACATTTCCTTCCTCTGCAAGCTTTCTGCCCATAAGCACGCCCATTACAGACGCCATCATAAGTCCTCTTGTCCAGCCGCTTGAATCGCCCAGACAATGCAAACCGTTAAGACTTGTATTGAAATCCTTGTCCATTTTTACACGGTTTGAATAGAATTTAAGCTCGGGTGAATAAAGCAGGGTTTCCGTAGAAGCAA
The DNA here is from genome assembly GCA_051880935.1 of Ruminococcus sp. GTDB lineage: Bacteria > Bacillota > Clostridia > Oscillospirales > Acutalibacteraceae > Ruminococcoides. The sequence goes on along the minus strand of JBJEOX010000260.1, from coordinate 3,572 downwards.
AACCGGGAACTACGTGGTCAACTGCGTGTATAAAATTAATGATGTTCACCATTGCTCTGTAAGGCATTGCGGCAGTAATATCTCCTGCAACGGCGTCGGGAAGCGTCGGGCGGAGGTTTGAGTGAGAAAGCTCATTTTGCCATGTGCGCTTTCCGTCGAGAATATCTCCGAAACGCTGAACAAGAATATGACCTGCACCGAGCATATTGGTAAGCTCGCCTACCTTCTGAGCATAGGCTATCGGCTGATTAAACGGAACGTTGAAATTATGCGAAACAAGAATAGCAAGGTTTGTGTTACTGCTTTTAAACTCCTTGTAGGAATGTCCGTTTACTACCGCAAGGTCGTTGTCGTAATTTTCCTGACTTACAAAGCCGCCCGGATTCTGACAAAAGGTGCGAACCTTGTTTTTGTAAGGATTCGGATAACCGATAAGCTTTGATTCATAAAGTACTTCATTTACCTTTTCAATGATTTCATTTCTGACTTCAACTCTTACACCTATGTCAACCGTACCCGGAATGTGCTCTACCCCGTGTTCGGTACAGATTTTTTCAAGCCAGTCTGCTCCTCTCCTGCCTGTTGCCACTACAATATCATTTGCACGAAGCTCAAAAGAGTCGCCTTTTGCGTTATTTGCATAAATTCCTACACAACTGTTATTTTCAATTATCAAATCTCTGCATTCACATCCGAAAAGGATTTCTACGCCGTTTTTGATAAGATGCTTTTCAATTGAAAGATAAAGCTGTTGTGCCTTTTCAGTACCGAGGTGTCTTATCGGACAATCTACAAGCTTGAGTCCTGCCTGAATTGCACGCTTGCGTATTTCCTTGACTGCTTCGGGGCTTGATACACCCTCTATATGCTCATCTGCACCGAATTCAAGATAGATTTTATCTGTGTAATTTATTGTATCCTGCGCCAGATCGTCACCAATAAGCTGTGGTAAATCTCCGCCGACCTCGCTTGACAGTGAAAGCTTTCCGTCGGAAAATGCTCCTGCACCCGAAAAGCCTGTTGTTATATGACAATACGGCTTGCAGTGAACGCACTTCTGCGTTTTGATTTTAGGACAATGTCTTTTTTCAATTGACTGACCTTTTTCGATTATCACAATTTTTGAGTCGGGTTTATTCTTTATCAGCTCCAGTGCGGTAAAAATTCCCGCAGGGCCTGCACCGACAATAATTAAATCGTATTTCATTTGTTAATCTTCTCCCCTATAATTAGCTTTGCTGATTTATTGAACGTTAACTGTGCATTGGGCAACTACTCCGCTCGGAGTTCTGCAAGTTATTACAGCCTTCCCGCTGCTGACAGCCGTTATTACTCCGCTGTCGAATGAAACCTTGGCAACAGAGCTGTCAGACGAAGTAAAGCTTATGTGATAAGCCGTAGTTCCGTTTAAAAAGCTTGTACTGATAGTGTGACTTTCGCCGCACTTCAGATTCAGCTTTGTTGAATCAAGCACTAAATCCATAGCCATAAATTTTACGGTAACGGAATAATACGCAGTTTTCCCGTCATTTGTACAATAACGAATCGTGGTTTTTCCCATACCCCGTGCAACAATTTCTCCGTTGCTGTTTACCGTTGCAACATTCGGATTATCACTGCTCCACCTTGCTGAATAACCGTCATACTCCTCGCTGATTACGGGACTCTGATAAAAGCCTTCGCCTAATCCGAGCTCAATATTTTTATCAGCGAAGCTTATGTTTACATTCTCGCAGAAAATTTCATTGAGTTTTTCAGCGATAAGAGGACCGTAAATTTTCTTTGCGGCGTATTCAAGAGGATGTATTCCGTCACCTTTTTTCTTATCTTTATTATACATAAAATATTGTGTTGAAATTTCATCGTTTATGTCGCAAAAATCGGTTTCACTGCTTATATCAACGTAATCAATATTCCATTTATCGAGCACCTCTCTGATAATGTTCCAGTACTTATATTGATTTGGGTTTTCATTTCTTGTATGGCAAAGAACAAAAAGCTTTACAGAATCAGCATAATTCTTATTAAGAAAATAACATATGCTTTCAAGTGCTCCGGCAGTAGTATATTCATTATAATTTCCCGATTTATCGTTTATATCGGTGACTTCACCTGTTTCGATTTTCTGAAAGAGGTCGTTAAAGCCGCCCTCGAGCAAAACAATGTCATAGCTGCCCTTCATCTCTCTTACACGCTCAAGAATACTCTTGTTATCGGGAGAAGTTTTATTCTTTTGCTTTGCAAGCGTAGTTCCTGCAACTGATTTGTTCATGCTTTTCATATTATAAGTATCGGTAATATAGTTGCAGTATGAGTAAAATCCGCTTCCGAAAATATTAGTGCCTGTTCCCTTTGCAACGCTGTCACCGTCGCAGTACATTGTTTTGCCGTATAGAAAGTCGGTTTTTTCTTCGATATTCTCGGCAACAGGGAGCTTGCTCAAAGGAATTTCATTCATAACATATCTTTCAATAAGCTCAATATCAGCAGTTGTGACATCAGCGTCGCCGTTTACGTCGCAGTTTCGTTTCTGACTGTCATTGAGCTTAGCTTTGCTGTCTATATATTTCTTTATCAGAATAATATCATTGTTATCAACAGCGCCGTTTAAATCAGCGTCACAAAAATTTACTGCTGAGTTGCTGACAAATACAAGATTATGTTTTGAGGCATATTTTTGTGAAAAAGTTCCCTCGTAACCTCTGATTGTGAAATTTTTATTATAAGAATACGACTGCCTGCTCACAACCTTTTTTGAATAGTGGTCTTTTATATTCTTCAAGGTTGAACAGCTTACACCAAACGCATCTTCGCCGATTGAATATACAGTGTACGGCAAAGATACCTCTTTAAGGCTGTGGCAATTCATAAACGCACCGTAATTTATAGTATTAAGTCCGTCATTAAATGCAATTGAAGATAGTTTTTTACAGCCGTAAAACGCCCACCAACCGATTGAATCAATTGAAGAAGAAAATTTTATTTTTTCTATATCAGAATTATAAAAAGCCGCACTACCGATTGAAGCGACTGTATAATTGTCAATTTTTTCGGGAATTGAGATATTCTTTTCTTTGCCGAGATAGCCGATAATTTCAGCATTGTTATCGTCGGAAACTGTATATTTCCAGACTCCGTCATCGGTGAGCTGTTCGGAATAATTTTCTGAGCTTAAAGAATCAGCCGACAGAAACGAGGTAAATATTATTAAAACAGAGAGTATGTATGCGGTAAGTTTTTTCATTAAATCCACCATTACACAAAAATTTTAAGCCTTGCGTAAAGTCCTTTTTAAGCATAATAATAAAATAATCATTTATATTTTACTATTTTCAGCAATTTTTGTAAAGCCGCAATTATTATTTTTTGTATTAAATTTACAGATAAGTTGTGCAGAACAAAAACAGCCGACACTAAAAAGTGCCGACTGCTCTTGGGGTATATTGGGTTATAGAAGGAATATATCAAATTTAAACGAAATAAGCATTGGAAGCAGATGTTCCTCTCCACATCACATTAATTTCAAAACTCCAAAATAAAATTACCTAAAAACAAAAATTAAACATTCCAAT
>JBJEOX010000259.1:0-1902 GCA_051880935.1 Ruminococcus sp. | reverse complement strand
TGTTGAGTATATAAATGGTTTCAAGGTACATTTCACCTGATTCCTTTAACTGCATTTCAAGCACTCCCTGTAAGTTTATGGTTGTTGATTTTACAAGTAATTCTGTAATTATTAAGATTCTGTTAATATATACACAAATAATACCATATTTTTTATGCAAAATCAATTGTAATTGAAAAATAAACAAACGGTTAGCTGTTGCTAACATAACGCTTATGAAAATTCAACAAATAATTCTATTCGTCTTAACTATTGCAAAATTATTCTTGACAATCAGGCTTAATTAATGTAGAATAAGTACAGTTAGCAAACGCTAACCGTAAATATCTGTCAATACCATTTTCATAATTTCCCAAAACCGTTCGGCAAATAAAGTCGGGCGGTTTTGCTTTTGCAGATAAATATGCAATTAAAATTATTTAATCCTGCAAATAAAAACTATAAATTCTTTACTAATTTAAAAAAATCCTTGATTTTATCGTGATAATGTTCTAAAATTATAAAAGTGTATATTAATGGAAAAGGAAGAATATTATGCTTACACTCGACAAGATATATCATGCTTCATATGTTCTCAAAGACGTAATCAGACCTACTCACCTTGTAAAAGCACAGTCTATTACCGATGAGTGCGATATTTACCTCAAGCCCGAAAATTTACAGATTACGGGTTCGTTTAAGGTAAGAGGTTCAGGCTACAAAATATCACAGCTTTCCGACGAGGAGAAAAAGAGAGGCGTAATTGCCTGCTCGGCAGGTAACCACGCTCAGGGTGTTGCGCTTGCCGCTACAAAGTACGGAATCAAGTCGCTTATCTGCCTGCCCGACGGTGCTCCTATTTCAAAGGTGGAAGCTACAAAGGGATACGGAGCAGACGTTTGTATGGTTCCCGGTGTTTACGATGACGCCTACAACGAGGCTTTAAGACTTCGTGATGAGAAGAACTACACATTTATTCATCCGTTTGACGATGAAAACGTAATCGCAGGACAGGGTACAATCGGTATTGAAATTCTCAACGAAATGCCCGACGTTGACGCTGTTGTTGCCGCAATCGGCGGCGGCGGACTGCTTTCGGGTGTTGCGTGTGCAATAAAGAGCCTTAACCCCAATATCAAGGTTTACGGTGTTCAGGCAGAGGGTGCTCCCTCAATGTATGAGTCAATCAAACAAGGTAAGATTGTTACGCTCGACTCCGTTTCCACAGTTGCAGACGGTATTCAGGTTAAAGAGCCGGGCGAGCATACATTTGAATACATAAAGAAGTACGTTGACGATATTGTTACTGTAAGCGACGACGAAATCTCCTCGGCAATTTTAAAGCTGATTGAAACACAGAAGATGATTGCAGAGGGCGCAGGTGCGGCTCCTCTTGCAGCCGTTATGTTCAACAAGCTCCCCGTAAAGGGCAAAAAGGTTGTCTGCATTGTTTCAGGCGGTAACATTGACGTTACAATCCTTTCAAGGGTAATCAAGAGGGGACTTCTTATGACAGGCAGACAGCAGACCGTTTGTGTTGAGCTTCAGGATAAGCCGGGACAGCTTCTTGCTGTTGCAAAGATTATTGCTGACCTCGGAGCAAACGTAATTTCAATTCACCACGAAAGAGCAAGCGAGGGCTCAGACGTCAACGGTTGTTATCTCAGAATCGTGCTTGAAACCAAGAATTACGAGCACGTAAGAGAGATTACAGAAGCGCTCACAGACGCCGGCTTTAAGCTTGTATAAAATACGGAGGTAATTAAAATGGAAAAGATTTATACAAAAAATGCACCCGATGCAATCGGACCTTATTCACAGGCAGTAAAGGTAAACGGACTTGTATTTACCTCAGGACAGATTGCAATTAACCCTTCAAGCGGCAACGTTGAGGCGGTAACAATTGAGGAGCAGACCGAGCAG
>JBJEOX010000258.1:0-9570 GCA_051880935.1 Ruminococcus sp. | reverse complement strand
CAGCAAACAAACTTATCCAAACAACACGCACTATTATAAATTCGGAGCGAAGCGAACCTTAACTCCACTCTCCACACTCCAAACTCCAAAACTAATATAAATTATCGTTTAATTGCCTTGATTGAATATAAAAAGCATACTGCAACTCCGATAAGCGCAGCGGCGGAAATCACCGTTCCTCCGTAAAACTGCGAAGTTTCAATTTTTGAGGTTGAAAATACCTCAGAAGTTCCGAGAAAAAACATTGCCCCGAAGTGCGTAAGCAATGCGGTAATAATGCCTTGAATAATTCTTATACAGAAAAATAAAAACTTATTTACGCTGACTTTGCCGAGAGCCGAGTAAATCTGAAAGTGAACGCACAAACCGCCGAAGCCGATTGCAAATGCAGTCATTTCAAGCGTGCAGTTTTGTGACAGCCTGTTCACCGCCGAGCATACCTCAAGCAGACAGCCGAGCATATTCTCAGCCGTGTTGTCGCTGATTATCTTCCCGATAATTTCAATGAAAGCAGAGAACAAAACGACAAAGGCACATATTCCGAGAATTCCTTTTGAACTGTCAAGAGCAGACTCCACTATAGCTGTTCCGATTGAACAAGGCTTATTTAAAGAATCGGCACAATAACAATCTTCACTTTTGCTTTTATCAAAAAGGTTGATGATAATTCCAAGCAGAATTACAGAAATAATCTGCGAGCAGAGGATTATCAGCCCGACAGTTTTGTTATTATAAAGCGATGCGCCTACAAAGTTTATGATAAACCCCGGTCCTGCACAAACCGAAAACAAAGCCGCTTTTTGAGCTTCTTTCTGAGGAACTGCTCCGCTTTTTGCAAGCTCGGAAATTCCCTTTGCACCGACGGGATAACCACCGAGCATAGAAAGTAAAATAACAGGCGCAAAGCTTCCTGAAAGTCCGAAAAGTGCCTTTGTAATCTTGCCCATAGACCTGCCGATTTTCTGCGCCAGACCGCTCTTTACAATAAAAGACGACGCCGCCATAAACGGAAAAAGCGACGGCACCAGAACATTAAGGCAAAGGCTTATGCCGTTTAACGCTCCCTTTGAACAGCTTTCGGAGAAAATCAGAATTGAAACGCAGACGGCAAAAGCCGCTAACGCTTTAAAAACCGTTCCTGCTTTTCCGACTGCCGCATTAATATACATATCAATCACCACTAATATATATGATTGAATTTGCATAAAAATAAATGATATCATCATTAACGGGAGAGATTTTTTTGCAGAAAAATAAGGATAAACATATCTCGGGCAGTTATGCGCCTTTCGGTCTTGATATGGGCGGAATGCCAACGATAGAAATGCTCGGCAACAGGCGCATTACGCTTGAAGGTTCAACGGGAATTCTGCTATACGAAAGCGATAACATAAAAATTAATACAAACAAAATGGTCGTTTCATTCTGCGGCAGGGGCTTGTGCGTAAGGTGTATTTCCTGCTCGTGCGTTGAGATTGAGGGATTCGTCACACAAATTGAATTTCTTTGCTGAGGTGATTTTGTGTTAGTACAGCTTATAAGATTTTTCAGAGGATACGTTGACTTTACCGCAAGCGGAAAGTTTCCCGAGCGTTTTCTCAATATCACTTCACGCTACGGAATCAATCTCTGGAATGCAAAGCCCTCAAAACGCTCTATTAACGCTTCAATGTACATAAGCGACTACCGAAAAATACGCCTTGCCGCAAAAAAATCGGGCGTAAAAACAAGGATAAATTCAAAGCACGGACTGCCGTTTTTTGTGAACAAATACAAGCCGAGAATAGGAATTCCGATAGGTGCAGCCGCAGGTGTAATTCTGATTATCGTGCTGTCAAATTTTATCTGGTCAGTCAGCGTTACGGGAGCGCAGACTGTCAGCGAAACGAAAATCAAGCAGGTGTTGTCTGAAAACGGCGTAAAAACAGGCGGCTATAAAAACAATCTTGACGTTCAGAAAATCGAGCGTGACACTATGCTTGAAATTGAAGAAATCGGCTGGATGAGCGTAAATCTTACGGGCAATATAGCCTCAATTGAAATCAAGGAAAAGGCTCAGAAGCCAAAGCTTGATTCAAGCACAACTCCCTGCAACGTAAAGGCAAAATGCGATGGTGTAATAACGGATATAAAAGCCAAAAAAGGCAATGTTCAGGTAAAAAAAGGCAGCGGCGTTGCAAAGGGTGATTTACTCGTCAGCGGTATAATTGAAACAAAAATGAATACCCTACAATACGTGCGTGCAAATGCTGAGATTTTTGCCGACGTTGTTTACAAAAAAGATTCGTCAATAAAAAGCGAGTATGAATATACATTTTTAAGCGGTGAAAAGACTGACCGCAACAGGGCGTTTTTGCTCTGGCTTGAATTTCCGTGCAGTATGTCATTTTCATCATATGAAAAATCTGTTTTCAGCGAAACCTCGCAGAATGTAATCTGTAACGATGTCGTGCTTCCGCTCGGAATAAAAACAAGCACGCAGTCAAGCCTTAAAATCATTGAAAAGAAGCTTACAAAATCCGATGCGGAGAAAATATTTATGAACGATTTACTGCTTTACGAAGCGTTTGAAAAACCGAAAAGCAAGGTCGTCAGCCGAAAAGCAAATATAAATAAGACAGGTGATGAATACCGTTGCGAAACAGAATATATTTTTAATGAAAATATTGCATACAGCGAAGAATTCAGCGTGACAGATTAAATAATATATGGTAAAATAAAATATTATGAATAATATTTAGCAATATAGGATTTGATATTATGAGAATACTTTGTATAGGCGACGTTGTAGGAAGCGTCGGCTGTAACTTCCTGCGCAGTAAACTGCCGACAATCAAGAAAATAAAAGCAATTGATTTTGTAGTCTGCAACGGCGAAAATTCCGCCGACGGCAACGGCATAACTCCGACCTCGGCAAAGTTCCTTTTTGACAGCGGAGTTGACGCAATAACCCTCGGCAACCACACCTTCCGCCGAAAGGAAGCCTTTGAATATATTGACGAAAGTCCGTTTATTGCACGTCCTGCAAATTTTCCCGAAAAAACAACGCCCGGTACGGGCATACTCAATATTGATATGGGCAGAAGAATAATTTCCGTCATCAACGTAATGGGCAATATGTGTATGGATAACAACCTCAACTGCGCCTTTGAAACGGTTGACAAAATGCTTGAAAAGGCAGAGGGCAAAATAAAGATTGTTGACTTTCACGCCGAAACAACAAGTGAAAAGCGTGCGATGGGCTATTACCTTGACGGCAGAGCGTCTGTTGTTTTCGGAACGCATACGCACGTTCAGACCTCGGACTGTCAGATACTTCCGAAAGGAACGGGGTATATTACCGACGTCGGAATGACCGGTACAATTCATTCGGTGCTCGGCGTTAAAACCGAAATTATTATTGAAAAGCTTAAAACAAAGCTCCCTGCACGTTTTGACCTTGCAAGCGGCGACTGTAAAATGGAATGTGCAATATTTGATGTAGACGAAAAGACGGGTTTGTGCATAAATTCTGAATCTTTGCGCATAGAATGAGCAATTATGACAATAATTGGTTGTTTTTTCTATTGCAAAAAAAGGTTAAAGACGTTATAATATAATCAACTATTGTGTAAAAAAGTCTGTACATTAAAAAGGATGTGCTATTATGATTAACGGAGAAATTCTAAAACAGGCTGTCATTTCGGGCGCAAACAACATCAGCCGTCAGAAAAACAGCATTAACGACCTCAACATATTTCCTGTTCCCGACGGCGATACGGGTACAAATATGTCAATGACAGTTATGTCAGCGGCAAAGGCTCTTGAAGAGTACGACGGCACAAACGCAGGAGAGGCGGCTGGAATTGTAGCTTCTGCAATGCTCAGGGGCGCAAGAGGCAACTCGGGCGTTATTACTTCGCTTATTTTCAGAGGCTTTGCACAAGGCCTTAAGGATATGGAAGAAGTAAACGGCAAAAACCTTGCGGCGGCTCTCGGAATAGGCGTTGATGCAGCGTACAAGGCTGTTATGAAGCCGACAGAGGGAACAATTCTCACCGTTGCAAGAATGGCTTATGAAGCAGGTGTTGAGGCGGCAAAAGAGGACAGCAGCGCAGTGTTTGTCTGGCAGGCAATCTGCGACAAGGCTAACGAGGCGCTTGCAATTACACCCGAGCTTCTGCCCGTTCTTAAAAAGGCAGGCGTTGTTGACGCAGGCGGCAAGGGACTCTGCGTAATTTTTGAAGGTATGCTTTCCGTAATTAAGGACGGCGTTGTGGTAGAATACGACGATTCTGTTGAGGTTACTGTTGATACCTTTGACAGTGCGGCTGCTGAATTTGACGAGGACATAAACTTCACCTACTGCACAGAGTTTATCGTCGGAAGAAACCCCGAGGAGGAAACCGACCCTCAGCTTCTTCGTGACTACCTTGAAACAATCGGCGACTGCGTAGTTGTTGTAAGCGATGAGGAAATCATCAAGGTGCACGTTCACACAGAACAGCCGGGTAATGCGCTTACAAAGGGACTTGAATTCGGTCAGCTTCTCACCACAAAGGTTGAGAATATGAAGGAACAGCATAAAAATGTTAAAAAATCTAAAAAGGTTGAAAAAGAAACCTTTACTCCTGCCGAGCCCGTTGAAGATATCGGCTTTGTGGCTGTTGCGGCAGGCGAGGGTCTGAAGGAGCTTTTCAAGGATTTAGGCTGTACAAACGTAGTTTCGGGCGGTCAGAGTATGAATCCCAGCACCGACGATATTTACGAAGCTGTAATGGCTACTCCTGCAAAGAACGTAATCGTTCTCCCGAACAACAAGAACATCGTTCTTGCGGCTGAGCAGACTGTTCCTATGGTAACAGACAGAAACGTTGTAATTGTTCCCACCCGTACAATTCCGCAGGGAATGACTGCTATGCTCAATTTTGACCCCGAAATTTCGGCTGAAAGCAACGCACAGCTTATGATGGATTCCGCACAGAACGTAGGTACAGGACTTGTAACCTTTGCTGCACGAAGCAGTGAGTTCGGCGGAAAGAAAATCAAAGAGGGCGACATCATCGCTCTTGAAAACGGTAAGCTCACAATTACCGAAAAGAGCACTGTAAAGGCACTTATCAAGCTTGCTAAAAATATGGTAAACCGTGACACCTCGTTCATCACCCTTATCTACGGTGAGGGCGTAAGCGAAGAGGATGCAAACAAAGCGTACGAGGAGCTTCGTGACAAGTTCGGTTCACGCACAGACATCTCGCTTGTCAAGGGTGACCAGCCTGTTTACTACTTTATTTTAAGCGTTGAATAATTAATTAATAAGGGGCATGATATTGCGTCATGCCCTATGTTTTTAACTACAGGTACTTATATGGCTTCACTTTATAAAATGCCGATTTCAAATTTAAACGGAATAGGTGCAAAGCGTGCCGGGCTTTTTGCAAAGCTCGGAATTAACAGCGTCGGCAGTCTGCTCAATTTCTATCCTCGTGCCTACGAGGACTGGAGTACCGTTGAAAAAATCTCGGATTTGCAGTACGGCAGTATGTGTTGTATCAAGGCAGTGCTTGCCACGCCGATTTCCGACTCCCGAATCAGCGGAGGTCGCATTATTTCAAAGGGCATGGTGTATGACGACTCAGGCTCCTTGCAGATTGTATTTTTCAATAACAGATACATAAGCTCTATGCTTAAGGGTGGGGAGGAATATTTCTTTTATGGAAGAATAACTACCGACACCTACGGTGCTCAGATGATTGCGCCGACTTTCTCTCTCGCAAGCGAAGGGGCGAAGATTCACCCTGTTTACCGCCAGACAGCAGGACTAGTCAGTAAGACGATTTCGAATGCAGTCAAACAGGCGCTTTCGCTTTTGCCGAAAACAGTCAACGACCCTTTGCCTCAGCAGGTCAGGGATATTTTTGACTTGTGCGATTTAAAACAGGCTTTAAACGATATACATTTTCCTAAAAACCGAGCGTGCCTTGAAAAAGCACGCAAACGCCTTGTTACCGAGGAGCTTGTCGTACTTAATCTCGGTATGCGAAACCTACGTGAGCACAGCAGGGGCGAAAGCGGAGTGAAAATTACAAAAAGCTTTTCCTCGGAGTTTGAAACGCTTTTGCCGTTTACGCTTACGAATGCGCAGAAAAGAGCAGTTTCCGACTGCGTTAAGGATATGCTGACAAAAAGCTCGGCTATGAACAGGCTTGTTCAGGGCGACGTAGGTTCGGGTAAAACCGCCGTTGCGGCTTCGGTCTGCTATACCGTTGTCAAAAACGGCTTTCAGGCGGCTTTTATGGCACCGACAGAAATCCTTGCAAATCAGCACTTTGAAACCTTTAAAAAGCTTTTGGAAAACACCGACATAAAGGTTTCACTGCTGACAGGCTCGCTCAAGGAATCGGAAAAAAAGCGTGTAAGGCAGAAACTTTCAGACGGAGAAATTGACCTTGTAATCGGCACTCACGCACTCATAACCGACAAAACCGAGTTCAAAAACCTCGGTCTTGCCGTAACAGACGAACAGCACCGATTCGGAGTTGCTCAGCGTGCCAAACTGCTTGGGAAGGGTGAAAATCCTCACCTGCTTGTAATGAGCGCAACGCCGATTCCGAGAACGCTCGGTCTGATAATTTTTGGCGACCTTGACATTTCGGTAATCGACGAGCTTCCGCCCTCACGAAAGCCCGTAAAAACCGTGCTTATGAGTGCGGCAGAGCGTAAGCGCATATATAATTTTATAAGAAGTGAAATTTCTTCGGGCAGACAGGCGTATATTGTCTGTCCTCTTGTTGAGGAGGGTGAGCTTGACAACGTTGCGTCAGCCGAGGAATACGCCGCAGAGCTTATGCTCAAGGAATTTTCCGACATTCCCGTCGGAATAGTACACGGCAAAATGAAATCCGACGAAAAGGACGAGGTAATGGGAAAATTTGCCTCGGGCGAATTTTCACTGCTTGTTGCAACAACTGTTATTGAAGTAGGCGTTGACGTTCCGAATGCGTCGGTAATAGTCATTGAAAACGCTGAGCGTTTCGGACTTTCCCAGCTTCACCAGCTAAGAGGCAGAGTGGGCAGAGGCGAGTTTCAGTCCTACTGTATTCTCGTAAGTGACAAGACCATTCCGACCACAAGAGAAAGACTTGAAGTACTTTGCTCAACGAACGACGGTTTTAAAATTGCCGACGAGGACTTAAAAATGAGAGGACCGGGCGACTTTTTCGGAGAGCGCCAGCACGGACTGCCGCAGATGACGATAGCCGATTTTGCGGACACAAAAAGTCTTGAGCTTTCGCAGAAAATCGCCGATTACATACTTTTTACCTACAAGGATATCCGCTGTGATGAGTTAAGACTGTTAAGAGCGGAGATTGACAGACTATTTGAGCGTGGCGGACAGAATACTTTAAACTGATATGATATAATGCAGCGAGCGACGCCCTCGTCGCTCACAATATACAACTTACATTTACGAAGGGGAGAAAACCGACTGATGAAAAGAAAGTCAATCAAAATAATATCACTGCTTTTTGCACTAATAATTATTATTTCGTCATCAATTGTTTCAACGGGTGCAGTTTCGTACCCGAACGATGTCAAAACTCAATCTGACTCAATTCTTCTTGTCAATATGGATACGGGGCAGGTCGTTTTTGAAAAGGACGCCGATTCAAAGCGTTATCCTGCATCGACAACTAAAATTATGACCTACATAATTGTTGCGGAAAACATTGATGATTTTGAAAACACCCGTGTTCCGATTAAGCAGTCCGTACTCGACGTGCTGAAAGACACAGGCAGTTCCCTTGCCGGCGTTGAGGACCACGTCGGCAAGGATATGAGCGTAATTGACCTTCTCTACAGTATGATGGTTCCCTCGGGCAACGATGCCGCAATGGTGCTTGCCGATTATGTGGGTGGAGGAAACGTTGACAGCTTCGTAAAGCTTATGAACGACAAGGCTAAGGAGCTCGGCTGCAAAAACACTCATTTTGAAAATCCCGACGGGCTTCACAACGACAATCACTACACAACAGCACGTGATATGTACAAGATTGCAACTTACGCTCTGACACTTCCGAAGTTTGCGGAAATTACAAATACAACCGCCTATACCTGCGAGGGTGACGATTATCCGCTTGTGACAACAAACTATTTAATCGACCCCAACAACGGCGGAGAATATTACTATATGTACGCCAAGGGAATCAAGACAGGCACAACCGATCAGGCAGGAAGATGTCTTGTGACTACCGCTACAGCTGACGGATATTCATATATTGCCGTACTTCTCCACGCTCCGTATAAGGAGGGCGTAAGTGAGGGATACGGAACAATGACCGACGCCGCCGATTTGTTCAGATGGGCGCTTACGAAGCTGGAACTTAAAACAGTTGCAACCTCGTCAACTCCTGTTTGCGAGGAAAAGATAAACCTTGCGTGGGGCAAGGATTCAGTTCTGCTTGTTCCCGATAAGAACCTGAGCGCAATTGTTCCGAAAGAATTGGATAAAGATGAGCTGATTATTGAAACAGATGTGCCCGAAAGCATAGACGCACCTGTTGATACCGACACCATTGTCGGTACAGCCACAATTTATTATCAGGGCAGTGACGGCAAAAAGCAGGAGGTAGCAAAGGTAAATCTTGTTTCAAGCGAAAAGATTGAAATGAGCGGAATACTTTTTGTCCTCAACGTAATCACAACGGTGTTCAAGTCCTACTGGTTCCTTGTAATCATCGGAATTATCGCAATTATCCTTATCTGCTACTTTATTTCCTCAAAGATAAACAAAAAGCGCAGTAAGAAGAACAGAAAGGTAAAGCACTACCGCAACCTGTAAATTAATTCGGAATTCGGAATGCGTAATTCGGAATTTCGGGTCGCTTCGCTCCGATTTATAGTAGTGCATATTGTTTCAAAAGGTTTAGATTAAAATTAACCTTTATGTTACAGCCGTAGGGACACGACGTGCCGTGTCCGCTCATAAATCTGTAGCGGCAAACTGTGTTTGCAATGTCTTAATATTTGATAAAATTACAATAATGTAAATAATTCTTTACTTGAAATTTGTTCCATATATGTTATAATTACTTTATAGAATAATTCCGAGGTGATTATATGAAATGTCCGTATTGCGGTTATGAAGAAAGCAAGGTAATTGATTCCCGTTCTGCCGACGACGGCGAGAGAATTCGCAGAAGACGCGAGTGCCTTAAATGCGGCAAGCGCTTCACAACCCACGAGGTTATTGAAACAGTGCCGATAATCGTTGTAAAGCGTGACAAGTCACGTGAGGTTTTTGACCGCAACAAGCTTACGGCAGGTATTCTTCGTGCCTGCGAGAAACGCCCCGTTTCAATCCAGCAGATTGAGTCAATGGTCGATACGATTGAAGCGAAGCTTCAGAGCAGTCTTGACAGAGAAATCACCTCTATGCAAATCGGCGAGCTTGCTATGGAGGAAATCAAAAAGGTTGACGAGGTTTCCTACGTCCGCTTTGCCTCCGTTTACCGCCAGTTCAAGGACATCAACACCTTTATGGAGGAGCTTAACAAGCTTCTGACCGAGAAAAAATAAATTATATTTTAG
>JBJEOX010000257.1:0-1919 GCA_051880935.1 Ruminococcus sp. | reverse complement strand
AATCGTATCTCCTACGCTTATACTGCCCGACTCAATCTGTCCCTGAAAACCTCTGAAGGTGTGGTCCGGACGGCAGACTCTCTGAACAGGCATATAAAATCCCTGCTCGTCATTTTCAGAGTCAATGTCAACCGTTTCAAGGTATTCAAGCAAGGGTTCGCCGTCATACCATTTTATGTTTTCCGATTTAACCGTTACATTGTCGCCCTCTGTAGCGGAAAGAGGAATTATTTTTACGTTATTGAGCGAAAGCTCGTCTTTAAGCTCGTTAATCTGCTTTTGGATTTCCTCAAAACGTCCCTTGCTGTAATCAACCAAATCCATTTTGTTTACCGCAAAGACAAAATAGTTTATGCCCATAAGCTTGCAGATTCTTGCGTGACGTCTGGTCTGGACAAGAACACCCTGTGATGCGTCAACAAGAATAACAGCCAAATCAGCAAATGATGCACCTACCGCCATATTTCTTGTGTACTCCTCGTGTCCGGGAGTATCAGCAACAATAAAGCTTCGGTTATCGGTTGTAAAATAACGGTATGCAACGTCAATTGTGATGCCCTGTTCACGCTCCGCCATAAGTCCGTCAAGCAACAGAGAATAGTCGATAGCTCCGCTTCGGCTTCCCACCTTGCTGTCAAGCTCAAGCGCCTTTTCCTGGTCTGCATACAAAAGCTTTGCGTCATATAAAATGTGACCGATAAGCGTTGACTTTCCGTCGTCAACACTTCCGCAGGTTATGAATTTAAGTAAACCTTTCATCAGAAGTAGCCCTCCCTTTTTCTGCGCTCCATACTGCCCTGTGCCTCGTTGTCAATAACCCTTGAGGTGCGCTCGGAGGATACGGAGCTTAAGGTTTCGTCGATTATTTCGTCAAGCGTTGCGGCTGTTGACTCTATGCCGCCCGTAAGCGGATAACAGCCGAGCGTTCTGAAACGCACCGATTTATACTCGGGCTTTTCACCCGGATTCAGCGGAAATCTGTCGTCATCTACCATAATTATATTTCCGTCACGGAAAACAACAGGTCGCTCTGCCGCAAAATACAGAGGTACAATATCTATCTTTTCACGCTTTATGTACTGCCAGATGTCCTTTTCAGTCCAGTTGGAAATCGGAAAAACACGAATGCTCTCGCCCTTGTTGATTTTGGTGTTATAGAGCTTCCACATTTCGGGGCGCTGATTTTTCGGGTCCCAAGCCTGAGCCTGATTTCTGAAAGAGAAAATGCGTTCCTTTGCACGTGACTTTTCCTCGTCACGCCGTCCTCCGCCGAATGCTGCGGTAAAGCCGTACTTTGTAAGAGCCTGCTTTAAAGCCTGTGTTTTCATAATGTCGGTATAGGCGGCGCCGTGGTCAAATGGATTTATTCCCTTTTTTACGCCTTCCTCATTTGTATAGACAAGCATTTCTATTCCGAGCTTTTTTGCGGTGTCGTCACGGAATTTTATCATATCCTTGAATTTCCACGTTGTGTCAATATGCAAAAACGGAAAAGGCGGCTTTTCGGGATAAAACGCTTTCATTGCAAGATGGAGCATAACCGAGCTGTCTTTGCCGATTGAATAAAGCATTACAGGCTTTTCACACTCTGCCGCAACCTCTCTGATTATGTAAATCGCTTCTGCCTCAAGCTCATCAAGATGTGAAAATGTGCTCATATGATTTCCTCCTAATACTTGTTAGATTCCTTCTGATTGATGTCAATCTTTGAGATTTTACCGTCGGGGTGTTCAATAACCCATTTCAGGATATCGCCGTTTTTCTCTGTGTGAACAAGACTGCCCATTCCGCCGATGTCTGCTCCGAGAAAAAATCTTATTGCATAAACGGGACATTCCTTTATGCAGGAAGTACAGCCCCAGCAGTCCTTCGGATATTTTATGTATGCCTTTTTATCCTCGCCGATTTTGATAAGGCTT
>JBJEOX010000256.1:0-9667 GCA_051880935.1 Ruminococcus sp. | reverse complement strand
TATGTTTTCTATAACAAAACTGTAATTATAATGACACTCATAAATCTTGAAAGGAATTATAAATCTGTGTTATAATTCCTTTCGGAAAATATGAGAGATTTAGAATCCGATTTGTAAAATGAAACGTGATTTGGAGTTGAAAAATAGTATGTCATTGTGTATGGGTTGTATGCAGGAAATCGGCAATAATAAAATTTGTCCTGAATGTGGCTTTGATAATTCCGAAAAACAACATGCACCATTTTTGCCTTACGGCACGGTGCTTTCAAACAGGTATATTGTCGGTTCGGGAATTGATACAAACGGTGAAAGCACACGATATATCAGTTTTGATAAGCAGACAGGCGATGTAGTAATTATTTGCGAGTTCCTGCCAATGGGACTTTTCAGCAGGGAAGAAGGCTCGGCTGAAATTAAAATCAATTACGAAAACCGCCTTGTATATAATAAGCTTAAAGACGAATTTATTAATTACTACCGTATTTTGTGTGAGCTTAGGGATCTTTCTGCTTTAATGAAGGTTCATAATATATTTGAAGAAAATAACACTGTGTATGTGGTTGAGGAAAACGAGGATTTAATTCCTTTTGAAGAATATGTTGAGCGCAGTAGCGGCAGTCTTGAATGGGATATAGCCCGTCCGCTGTTTATGCCTGTTATTTCTGCCCTTGAAGCACTTCACAAGCGTGGAGTGGGTCACTATGCGATTGCACCGAAGAATATTTTTATAACTTCATCGGGCAAAATCAAAATCAGCGGCTTTGCGACCGAAAACGAGCGCAAGCGTGGTACACCACTTAAATCTCAGCTTTTTTCAGGTGCGGCTGCACCTGAGCAGTACGACGATAATTTTCCGCTTGATGATATTACCGATATTTACGGTTTCTGCTCAACGCTTTTCTATGCCTTAACAGGACACCTTCCCAAAAGCGCACCCGAGCGCCGCAAGGACAGCAGACTTCTGATGAGCACTACTACCGTTAAGCGACTTCCTCCTCACGTTGTTTCTGCACTTGCAAACGGCTTGCAGGTTGAGCGTGAAAACAGAATCACCGATTTTGATGAGCTGCGTTCACAGCTTTCTGTAGCGCACACTGCAAAGGCAATTCAGGAGGAGATTTCAAGAACTGCAAGTATGAATCTCTCAAAGGCAGATAAATCCCAAAAGGGACGCAACGGAATGTCGCACACGTCTATTGTTATTATTTCCGCTGCAATTACAGTTCTTGTACTCGGAATTGCAGGAGTTTTCTGGCTTATGCAAAATCCGCTTGCAGGTGTTTTCGGAGGAAACACATCTGAAACTGTTGAGTCTACCCAGAGTACCGAGTGGACGGGTGCAACAGTTCCCAACTATGTCGGAATGAACTACGAGGACGTTATGAAACAGGCAGAGGGTGACACTAAAATCACCGTTTACCGTTCATATACTGATGAATACAGCGAAGAGTATAAAGAGGGCGCTGTTGTTTCTCAGAATCCTCCCGCAGGCTCTAAGGTTACACAGGAGGACGGAATACTTATCAGTATTACCGTCAGCAAAGGTTCGCAGATGAGAGAACTCCCAAAAATTGAGGGCTCAAAGCTTGACGAAGCCGCTTCCGATATAGCCGCTCAGGGACTTCTTGCAACAGCTGAGTATCAGTACAGCGACACCGTTGCTGAGGACAGAGTAATCGGATATAAAAACCATCAGGAAGGCGATACGGTAGAATACGGTACAAACGTAACTATTATAGTAAGCAAAGGCAAAGAAGAGCCTTCAACCCAGTCAAATCAATAAGATAATAAGCAAAAATCAAAGCCTCCGAGCAGTCGGGGGGCTTTTTATGTCCTGTTTAATTTTCAGTCTGACGTGCAATACTGACAAGGTCTTTGTTGTCAACTCTTCCGTCATTGTTAAAGTCGGCTGACACAAGATAAACACCGCTTAAATCAGATTTCCCGACAAAATATGACATCAGAGCAGAAACGTCGTTTGATTTTACATTACCTTCTCCTGTTATATCTCCTGAAACTGAGATTTCGTAAATTACGCCTGAAATTCTTGCACGGTAGCCTGTTCTTATTTTTCCGCTTGTTACTTCATTTCCGTCTTTATCGTATACTGTAACTTCATCGGAAAACAACTTTTTTAAATTCGTCACTGTTGTACCGTTGGTTATTCCCGTAAGAAATCCGTCTGAGTTAATCCTGACGGTTTCATTTTGGCTTACGCTGTCGTTGTTAAAACTAACTTTGCTGTCGTCCTCTTTGAAATCGGAAAGTCTGATAGTGTTAAGAGTAAGGCTTTCATCAAGAACACCTACATTATTTCCATAGAAGAATAATGATTGAATCTTATTTTTATTCTCGTAGTACTTTTCGTTATATTTTATTTTCCCTTCATCGCAATAAATAAGCTTACCTTCGCTTTTTACAACGCAATTTATCTTTGCACCGTAGATATGTTCAAAACTATTATCGTTCAGTGAAAACAGTGTTCCCGATTCGCTGTAGATATATCCGCTGCCTGCACAGCAAAAGTTATAGTCCGAATTAACATTTACGCAGTAATGCAAACTGCTGTTGTCAAGCCTGAAAATATCTCCGTCATAAAGCAGAACATACACTTTTGAATCATTTGTAAAAATTTGCTTGACATTTGCCTCAAAAGTATATTTTCTTAAGCCTTTACCGTTTTTGTCATATGACCTAACATAAGTGTTGTCGCTGTCTGTAAAGATAAAGTACGCCTTGCTATCGCAAAAAGCAAACGATCTGTTGTCAATCGAGCTCAGTTCACCAAATGAATATGTAACGCAGTTACCGTTTGTGCTGTCAAGTTCTGTAATAAAGTATGCGTCAACTTTGCTGTATAATGCATAAGAGCAATTCTTGTTGTGACTGACAGAGCGTATTTTTCCGTTAACCGAAACAAATCTGATACTAAAAGAGGGGAGAACGCATGAAGAATACAGTGTGTCGGAATTAAAGCCGTAAATAAACGCACCGTCAGAATTATTTTCCGTATAGTATTTTTTACATTCATTAAATACGGACAAATTTCTGTCTGCTTCTGAATAAGCAGTGCTTGCAGCGATAAACAGAAAAATTAATGATAGCAGTGTAGCTGTAATTAGTTTTCGTTTCATATGATAATTGGTGAAATAAAGTCACTGTTCCCATAAAACACAAAAGGCAACAGCGGAAAACCGCTGCTGCCTGAATAGCGTTAAGTTTTTGTTTATGATTCATCAGAGGAAGAGCCCGTATCCTTCGTAAACTGAATGCCGTCAATAATAATTGAGTCGTCCTTCAGTTCGTAATTAAGCTCCATAGTAACCTCTTGATTTGTGTAATACTTAATTGTAATTGTGCTGTCAGTGTAGTTGTAAACGCCGTCTGCAAAAAGAATGTCCGACTGACTTACTGTAGCAGTACCGTCCTCTCTCAGTTCGTATCTCATCTTGTAGTAGCCGTCGTCATAAGTCCACTTAGCGCTGAGTTTGTCACTCGGTTTAAAGTCAGCGTCGGGCTTCATATCGGGAATAACAAGCTTAGTGCTTTCAAGGTCAATACTCTGACCGTAGTAGGTGTCTGTAAGCGTAAGCGTACGTCCTGTAATCTCGTTGCCCGTAACCTCGTACTCGAATGTGCCCTCAAGAGCGGAGGGAATACTGATAATAATTGTTCTTGTACCTTCGTCGCTTGTATCAAGTGAATATGTACCAATCATTTTCATAGTGCCAAGGTGGATTGAAGCTGTTCCGTCGTCTTCAAAGGAGTAGTAATTCTTTGCAACTTCGTCAGCAGTAGCTGTTGTAGCCTCGTCAGCAGTAGCTGTATCCTTAACAGTCCATGTTCCTACAACACTTGTATTGAAAAATAACTTGAAAACCAAGAATCCAAGTGCTACAAGAACGAGAATAGCAAGTGAAATAATAACAGGAAGCTGGACAAAGCCCTTTTTCTTTTTAACAGCGACGGGAGTATTTGCACTGTAGTCAACAGGAGAAACTTCCGATTCGGAATCTCCCTGTGTTTCAGCAATTTCTTCGCTGAATGCTCCGGAAAAGCCTTCCTGACTGTTTTCATTAGTTTTTGTATCTGTGTCGGAATTCATATTGTTTTCAGCTTCTTGTTCAGAAGTAAGAAAATCCTTGTTTTCGTCCAACGGTGATACCTCCTTTATATTTTATCTATAATATCATACTATATTTTAAAATATAAATCAACAGTTTTGCACTAAAATTTTGTTTAATTAACGATATGGAGAATCGGAATAGAAAATAAAAAAGTCTGCGTATAATTTTCAAAAGCCTTAATTTCCCATAAAACCTTAACTTTTCCTTATTTAGAAATAACTTAAAAAAATATAACCATATTTCCTAAAAAGTACTTGTAAAAATAATCAATTTGATATATAATGTAATTACTCAAATAATGAGTAATCAAAAAGGAGGAATTAGCGATGAAAAAATCATCAAAAATCATCAGCCTTGCTCTTTCAGTAACAATGGCAGCTTCCTGTTTTGCAGGTTTTTCAATTTGTTCTGCATCAGCAGCCGATGAGGAAACAAAAGTTTATTTCGAGGTTCCTACACTTGAGTCATGGGGAACAACAAAGTCTGTTTATTGCCACGTTTATAATGTATACGGAGGTTCTCCTCTTACAGAAACAGCTTGGCAGTCAAAGTCAGAGAAATGTAAGCAGGACACTGAAACAGGTCTTTACTACTTTGATACTTCAAAGATTGGCACAATTGAAGAAGGCGCTGACTATGCACTCCTCTTCTCAACAACTGATACAGACGGTGGTTCTCACCAGACAAGCAACGTTACTTTAGGTAAGGAATGCCTTGGCGACACAGTATATGTAACAGGTGAGATGGTTGAAAACACCGAAGATTCAAATAAGCTTGACTTTGAAGGCGCTTGGAAAAATAATTCTGACAAGTTCGGTGCTAAGGCAGCTATCACATCAACAGGTAAAATCGTTGGTAAGTACTTCCCCGTATATCAGCCGAAAGAGCAGATTGTTTCACAGTACATTGCTTCTTGGACAGTAAAGAACGCTGAAATTCCTGATGCAGCAGTTACTCCTGAGAAATTAACAAACATCTGCGCAACACTCGGCGTTGAGCCTGATGCTGTTCTTGCTCAGTATAAGGAAGATTATGCAGAGCAGCTTGCTGATCCCGAAAATAACCCCTTAATTGCTCCTGTTGAAACAGTTGCAACATTACTCGGTGTTGATCCCTATCCTACTGAGCCCGAACCCACATCAGAGCCTGAGCCTACAACAGAGCCCGAGCCTCAGATTCTCTACGGCGACGTTGATCAGGACGGCAACATCACAATTCAGGACGCTACAGATATTCAGAAGATGGGTCTTGGCATCATTTCTGAACCTACAACAGAAGAAGAAGTAGAGAAGCTTATGCTTGCTTACGTTCTTGCTGACGTAAACGGTGACGGCAGAGTATCAATCCTCGACGTTACATATGTTCAGAAGTATATCGTTGGCGGCTACAGCAATACTGCAAAAGTTGGTACAGCTCTTGAAGTAGTTGGTTGATTAATAACTTAAAAAGCTGATAAAAGTCTCACTCCGGTGGGGCTTTTGTTTTGCGCTTTAATAGAACAAAAAAGATGTTTTTCCTTAAAATTCGACTTTCCTCTGTACATTACCAACTGACTTGTGTTATAATAAAAAATAAATGTAGGGAACGGTCTTTACCGTTCCGCTTATTTGCAGCTTTCTTTAGATGTAATAACAACAATGTAATTTTAGCTTTTACTATTCTTAGATTTTATTCGATACAAATTATCTTAATTTGCCGGCATTAAAATAGAGGGGATGAGCGGACTTGATTATTCACGATATTTCACGGGACACTATTAATACTCCCGTATTTGACGGCGATCCCGAAACAAGGGCGAAAAAAATAAAAAGTATTGATAACGGCGACGGTTATAATCTTACCGAAATTTCAATGTCTGTTCATTCCGGAACTCACATTGACGCACCTCTCCATTTCTGCGAGGACGGACAATCAATTGACAACATAAGGCTGAACACATTTTTCGGCAAATGCACAGTCATTTCTGTCAGCGGAATCCTTACGGGCGAAGATATGGAGCGTCTGTTGCCGTACTGCAAAAGGCGAGTGCTGTTTCACGGTGAAGGCAAAACTTTTATTTCACATTCAGCCGCAATTGTGCTTGCTGATAGCAGGGTGGTGCTTGTCGGAACTGACGCTGTGTCAATTGCGCCCTCGTTTGATGAAGAAAAAACGCACCGTGAGCTTGCACGTGCAGGAATTGCAATCCTTGAAAATCTCAATCTTTCTGCAATTGACGACGGTGAGTATGATTTGTGCGCATTTCCCGTAAAGCTCGGAGGGCTTGAGGCTGCTCCGTGCAGAGCGATAATTCTTGAACAAGAGAAAGGACTTAACTGATTTATTATGATTAAGATTGCTGTTTTTGACCTTGACGGTACACTTGTAAATTCACTTACAGACCTCGCGCAAAGCGTGAATAAAGGGCTGAAAAAGGCAGGGCTTGAAGAAAAGCCTGTTGAAAATTACAACCACTATGTCGGCAACGGCAGAGAGATTATGATTAAACGTGCAATGGGCAGCTTTGCCGAAGATGATGAAAAACTCAGCATTGTTCGTGAAACCTTCAATAGTGAGTACAAAATCCATTGTAATGACAACACCTGCGCATATGAGGGCTGTGCCGAGTTGCTTAAAAAGCTTGATGAAAAGGGCATAAAGACAGCCGTACTTTCAAATAAACCCGATGAATTTGTCGGCAGAATTTTAAAAAAGGTTTATCCCACTCATACTTTTGCCGAGGCTTGGGGTAAAAAGCCTGAGTATAAAATCAAACCCGACGGTGAGGCACTGCTTGCTATTCTTGAAAAGCACGGCATTACTAAAGAAGAATGTATTTATGTCGGCGACAGCGACGTTGACGTATATACTGCGCAAAACTCAGGCGTAAAAATGGCAGGTGTAGAGTGGGGATTCAGAGGCAGAGAGGAGCTTTTAAGCACAGGTGCACCCTTTGTTGCCGCTACTCCCGAAGAACTTTTTGATTACATTATCGGTTGCAATGAATAAGATAAATTACCGGAAATTACTTGACGGAATCATTGAAGAAAATTCAAAGAACGGCGTCGTGCCAAAGCTGTTGCTTCACGCCTGCTGTGCACCGTGTTCAAGCTACTGCCTTGAATATCTTTCGAATTTTTTTGAGATTACAGTTTTCTATTTTAATCCAAATATTTCTTTAAAAGAAGAATATGAGTATAGATTGAACGAAGAAAAAAGACTTATTTCTTTAATGGAATTTAAAAATCCTGTAAATATCGTAGACGGCGAATATATCCCTAATGATTTTTACACCGCTGTAAAGGGTTTTGAAAAAGAGCCTGAGGGCGGAAAACGCTGTGAAAAGTGTTTCAGATTACGACTTGAAGCCTCGGCTAAAGAGGCTGAGAAGCTCGGCTGTGACTATTTTGCGACAACGCTCACGATAAGTCCGCTGAAAAATGCTCAGCTTATCAATACAATCGGCGAAGCATTAGGGCAGAAGTACGGTGTAAAGTGGCTGTTCAGCGACTTCAAGAAGAAAGAAGGATATAAACGCTCTATAATTCTATCAAAGAAATATAACCTTTACAGACAGAACTATTGCGGCTGTATTTTCAGCAAACAAGTATCGGACAACCAAATAAATTAAAGCAAAGGCTGCGGAGCACAAAACTCCGCAGCCTTTTATGGTGTTTAATTTTCGATTAATTATTTACAAGGTATTCCTGAATAAGTGTTGAATCCAGAACATTGACAACGCCGTCACCGTTTAAGTCTGCATATTTTTCAAATCCTTCGGGAACAGTGATAATATCGGCTGAATATTTCTGAATATAGGTGCAATCCGCAACATTAACTGCTCCGTCACGGTTTACGTCAAATTTATCATACGAAAGACTTTCGAGTGACCATACCTGAGTTCCGTAGAACGGATTGGCAGTACCGATTGTAAGTCCCGAGTCGGTAACAGCAAAGACACGGCAGCCGTGATTGTACGGGTCTCCAAAGCCGTTTGTTGTGACGGTTTCAACATTGCTGTCCTTGTCGATTATGTAAAGGTCAAAACCTCTTTCAGCACTGCTCATATATGCACCGCAGAGAACAAAAGAACTGATGCTTTCAAGCATTTCTTTTGAAATAATTTTGCAGTATGCATCTTTTACAATTGAGGGCAATTCGGGATAAAGAGCCTGCAATTGATTGAAAATTTCAGTATATTTATCAAGAAATTCCTGACTCACGTTATCATCAATCATATTTTTGAGTTCGTCAAGCTTGGCGTTTATGTCAATAGCCTTGCTGATTTCCTGCTTATCAATATTTTCAATTGCATCTTCATCATTTCCAAGCATTATCGCACTTTTTTTCTGCTCGCTTGTCAGACTTCTGCCAAGGTCTGCGGCAGTGATTACTTCTGAGGGAGTTTCTTTTTTGCTCTCCATTATGTTAATAAGCTCCTGAAGATACGCAAGCTGGCTTTTCCATTCTTCGAGACTCATTTCGAGCAAATCACCGTTAGTAAACTGGCCAATCGGCTCAAGCAGACTGCTTGTGTCGAATGTACCTACATACAGCTTGTCATTATAAACCTGCATTCTCCAGATGTACTGGTTTTCATTTCTGCCAAAGCCTGAGCCGTAACCGGAAAGGCTTCCTTCGGGGAACATTTCGTCAGCGTCACCAACAACAAGTTCAATGTTCTCGTCTTTGTCCATACGGTAAAGGTTTACCGACTGTTTTATATTTGCGTTAATGAAGTTGCAGTTTTTCTTGAACATAATGTCCTCAATTGCAATTTCTTCATCGTTGTATTCGCCTATGTAGAGGTAGTCGCCGTACACCATAAGCGTAGCCGCACCGGCTCTTGTTCTTTCGGGGTCAATACCGAAGGTGTATTTTGAGCCGTACTGTTCTGTATCACCGACAACAGAAGTCCAGTTCCACTTACCGCTTTCGTCAACGTCAGCACGTACAATCGCAAAAGATTGCATTGAGTTATCGTCAGGCTTGTTATCGGGAGTACCTGTGCAGATTGAAACATAGAGTGAATTGTTAAACACAGCCATTTCCCAGATAGAGCCGCCGTAGATGCTGTCTGTATAGTGGTAAGCAGGGTAGTTGAACAAATCTTCCATATTTGCAACTACTTCGTATGAATCTTTATCGGAAGGATTGTCAGTTGCACAGATATATGCGCCGTCAAGACCTACAAGGCTTACAACGAGCTTATCGTTGTAAACGCACATACCTCTTACGCTTACGCTGATTTTCTTCCAGAAACCCTGCATATATTCTTCCTGAGTAACGCTCTGATATACACAGGTAGTTTCGTCTGTTTCGGGATTGAGCTGATAAATGCTCGGAATACCGTTTACAGCTCCGCAGAAGTAGAGCATACCCTTGTACTCAATAGCGTTTCTGAAAAGAACGTTTGTGCCTGTGGTAGCCTTTGAAAGCAGAAGCTTAACCTCACCTGTCTTTACATTAAGCTTGATTAAAATACCTTTCGGGTCACCGCCGTCCTCTTCGGAAACGAAGAAGTGGCCGTTAAACATAGCTTTAAGCGTTGCTTCCATTAC
>JBJEOX010000255.1:0-1934 GCA_051880935.1 Ruminococcus sp. | reverse complement strand
CCTCAAGCGGTGCGGCAACCTGCCTTATTAATGTAATAGGCAGAGATAACATCAGATTTGTATATGCTTCTCCAAACTCTGCACCTAAAAATTCAACCGTAACCTTTAAGGCAATTACAGATACCGACAGAGTCGAAGTTCGTTTTGTCGTATCAAACGGCAGCACTTCCTATACTATAAATGCCACAAGCAAGGTAAAAGACGGTGATAATTACATATGGTCAGGCTCAAAACAGCTCAGCACCTCGGGTAAATGGACTGTCAAGGCTTATGCTAAATACAAAACCTCAACTGAATATCTTACAACTCCGGGAAACGGTGAGGGAGAGGTGTTTGTAACTTCTTCAACCGATAAGACGACAACTGTTTGTGCCGAAAGACGTGCAAGCGACGAGGCAATCGACCTTATTGCAAACTACGAGGGATTTTTAAGCAGTGTAACTGCCGACAGCATAACCTCCGACCCGACTCTCGGCTATGGCAAGGTAGTGCTTACAAATGAGCAGTTCTATAATAACCTCACCAAGAATGAAGCGTATGCTTACCTTTGTCAGACGGTAAATAAGGGCGGCTATACAACCAAAACCAACTCATTCCTTATAGATAACGGAATAAAGTTCAATCAGCAACAGTTTGACTCGCTTGTCTGCTTTACCTACAATGTAGGTGCAAGCGCAATCTACAACGATTCCGATTTGCAGTCTGTTCTTCTTAATACCGGCTCAGGCAGTTCAACTGTCAGCGCAGGCGCAAGCGGATATGTAAATTCAAGCGACGTCAACTTGCGAAGCGGTCCGGGAACCGACCATTCGGTTCTGACCTGTATGTCGAAAAATACAAAATTCACCTTTGTTGACGGTAAGCTTTACAATTCAAGCTGGTACAAAATCAAGCTCTCCAACGGCACAACAGGATATATCTACAAATCCTATGCATCTGTTTCAGGCGGGACACGAGATTTGAATAATGTAAATAAGCAGAACTATCTTAACAGCTATCTGCAATATCATCACGCAGCAGGCTCCTGCTACTGGGGACTCTTATACAGACGAATTGACGAGGCGGAAGTATTCTTCTACGCTGACTATCAGCGTGACGGTCAGTACAACAAAAAAGGCTTCAGCTTCTCCTGTCCGGTAAGACCGTCATTCGGTATAGGCTGATGTGACTTATGATATATGTGTTTAAAAATGAAAATGAAGAAGGTAATCAGATGAAAAAAATTGGATTTATCGGTGCTGGCAATATGGCTACTGCCATAATCAAAGGACTTATGGCACAAAACGGCGGCAAAGCTGATTTTATCAATGTTTTTGATACAGACGCCGATAAGTGTGCTGCAATGTCCGATATGGGCGTTTCGGTCTGCAAGTCGGGTTGTGAAGTTGTTGAAAACAGCGACATTACTGTGCTTGCCGTAAAGCCTCAGAATTATTCAGAGGTACTTGAAACAATCAAGCCTGCCGTAAACGAAAGCAAAACCTTCGTTTCAATCGCCGCAGGAATTTCAATCGGATACGTTCAGTCTGCTCTTGACTGTAAATGCCCGGTTGTGCGTGTAATGCCCAACACCCCTTTACTACTCAAAAAGGGTGCTTCTGCACTCTGTCCGTCTGACAACATCAGCGACGAGGACAAACAGGTTGTATATAATATGTTTGCAGGCAGCGGAGTATGCGAATACATCACAGAGGAGCATATGAACGAGATTATCGCCGTAAACGGCAGCAGTCCTGCATACATCTACCTTTTTGCAAAGGCAATGGCTGATTACGCACAAAAGCAGGGAATAGACTACGACAAGGCTATGAATCTTGTCTGCGCAACGCTTGAAGGCTCTGCGGCTATGCTTCGTGAAAGCGGCGACAGCGCCGATGTTCTTATTCAGAAAGTAAGCTCAAAGGGCGGCACAACAATTGCCGCACTTGATAAGC
>JBJEOX010000254.1:0-9865 GCA_051880935.1 Ruminococcus sp. | reverse complement strand
ATTTTGGTCCTCACCCTGCGCAACATCAAGGTCGTTTAAAATACGGCTGATGTGTGCGCTGTACTCAATGCTGTCGGTGGCGTTGAAAATCAGCTCGGGCACGTGGCGGAGCTTTAGCCTGTGACCAAGCTCTCTGCGGATAAATCCCGACGCTGATTTCAATCCCTTTACGGCTTCCTTTGCTCTGTCGAGCCCCTCGATTGCGCTTATCTGCACCGTGCAGTAGGAGAGGTCGTTTGTAACCTCAACCCTGACGATTGACACAAAAGCCTGCGAAACACGGGGGTCCTTAAGCTCACGGAAAATCGCCGTAAGCTCACGCTTAATATCTTCGGTTGTTCTTTCAATTCTGTGACTTGCCATTATTTCATCACCTACTACCATTCCCTGCTTTTGATTTATTGTAGCGGCGAACTGTGTTCGCCATAATGCATAAATTGTTTCACAATTTATGCATAGGGACGTCAGAGATGCCGTCCCCTACTACAATGTTAATCCTAAAAATACACATATTGTATGAAATATAAAATCAGCTTTTGATATTAATCAGTGTAGGGAACGGTCTTGACCGTTCCGCTGATTTACAAGCCAACTCTTAACCGACTCGGAACGGTCAAGACCGTTCCCTACATTTGAGTGTGGTTATTTTCATAACAAATTTGATGAATTTTAGAATTAACACCGTACTACATTAAATTGGTTAAATTAATTCCGAATTACGCATTCCGCAATCCGAATTGAATTAATCACGATACTCTTCGATTGTATAAACCTCGAACATATCGCCCTCTTTGAGGTCGTTGAACTTTTCAAGTCCGATACCGCACTCGTAGCCCTCGTTAACCTCTTTTACGGCGTCCTTGAATCTCTGGAGCGATGCGATAGTATCCTCGGCAATAACAATGCCGTCACGGATAACTCTTACACCGCCGCCACGCTGGATTTTACCGCTCTTGACGTATGAGCCTGCGATTGTGCCGACTGACTTAATCCTGATGACGCTGCGGCACTCAGCCATACCGAGTACAACCTCTCTTGTCTTGGGAGCAAGCATACCCTTCATAGCCGTTTCAATCTCGTTGATGCAGTCGTAGATAATGCTGTAGAGTCGCATATCAATTCCCGAACGCTCTGCGTTTTCTGCGGCTACGGAATCGGGACGTACGTTAAAGCCTACGATAATTGCGTTTGAAGCCTCTGCAAGCATAACGTCGGACTCGTTGATTGCGCCTACTGCGCCGTGGATTACGTTTACTCTTACTTCGTCGTTCGAGAGCTTTTCAAGCGACTGCTTAACAGCCTCAACAGAGCCCTGAACGTCTGCCTTTACGATAATCTGAAGCTCTTTAACCTCGCCGAGCTTCATCTGGTCAAAGAGGTTGTCAAGCGTAACCTTGGTCTGCGCATTGAACATTTCCTCTTTCTTTGCAGCCTTTCTCTGGTCAACAAGTGTTCTTGCAAGACGTTCGTCTGTAACTGCGTCGAAGATATCGCCGCCAACGGGCACTTCGTCAAGTCCCGTAATCTCAACAGGAACGGAAGGACCTGCCTCCTGAACTCTCTCGCCCTTGTCGTTTGTCATAACTCTTACTCTGCCCACGCAGGTGCCTGCGATGATTGTGTCGCCCTTGCGGAGCGTACCGTTCTGAACAAGCACTGTTGCAACAGGACCTCTGCCCTTATCAAGACGAGCCTCGATTACAGTACCCTTTGCGGCTCTGTCGGGGTTAGCCTTAAGCTCCTTCATCTCGGCAACGAGAAGCACCATTTCGAGCAAATCGTTAAGACCTTCCTTTGTCTTTGCAGAAACGGGGATACACGGTGTGTCGCCGCCCCATTCCTCGGGAATAAGCTCGTGCTCTGTGAGCTGCTGTTTAACTGCCTCGGGGTTTGCGCCCGGCTTATCCATCTTGTTGATTGCAACGATTACCGAAACGCCTGCCGCCTTTGCGTGGTGGATAGCCTCAACTGTCTGCGGCATAATTCCGTCGTCAGCCGCAACAACGAGGATTGCAATATCAGTTACCTGCGCACCCCTTGCACGCATTGTTGTGAACGCCTCGTGTCCGGGTGTGTCGAGGAATGTAATCGGCTTGCCGTCAATCATAACTCTGTAAGCACCGATGTGCTGAGTGATACCGCCTGCTTCGCCTGCGGTTACGTTTGCGTGACGTATAGCGTCGAGGATTGAGGTCTTACCGTGGTCAACGTGTCCCATAACTACAACTACGGGAGCTCTGCCAACGAGATTTGCATCGTCGTCCTCGCTGTCGTCGATAATTCTCTCCTCGATTGTAACAACAACCTCTTTCTCAACCTTTGCGTGGAATTCCATTGCAATAAGCGAGGCTGTATCAAAGTCGATTGTGTCGGTAGCAGTTACCATTGAGCCCATAAGGAACGCCTTTTTAACAACCTCGGCTACAGTAGCCTTGAGTCTTGATGCAAGCTCGGAAACAACGATTTCATCGGGAATCTGAACGGTAATCGGCTTTTGCTTACGCTCAAGCGCAATACGCTTAAGGCGCTCTGCCTCTGTTTCTTTCCTGCCCTGGCGTCTGCCCTTCTGCTTTTGTGAACGGTTTGAAAACTTCTGCTTTTTAACCGTATTGTCTGTGCTCCTCATCTTGGAGCTGTCGCTTGCCATATCGTCATACTTTGAGTTGTAACGCTCAACGTCTACGTTTGTGGCACGGGTATCGATAACTCTGCGCTTGCGGGTAGATGTTTCCTCCTCGCTCTTAATCTCGATATTCTTAGGAGCAGTTTCCTTTTTGTCAGCCTTGGGTTTATTATCTGCCTTTTCAGGCTTTTTATCAGTCTTAGACTTGTTTTTATTTTCGCTCTTCTTTTCGGCTTTCTTCTCCTCTTTGGGAGCTTCTTCCTGCTTTTCGGGCGCTTCTTCGAGCTTTTTGTTGCGTGTTGCAAAGTAAGCGTCAAAGCTTTCAACGCTGTTTTCCTTTGTGATGACGTCAAAAATCACGTCAAGCTCGCTTTCCTCAAGAGAAGTCATAGTCTTTTTTGTAACACCGCAGTGCTTTTCGAGAATCTCGATAATCTTCTTATTGGAAACCCCAAAATCTTTCGCTGCGTCCTTAACCTTATATTTAATCATATAATTCTCCTCCCTGTTCGTTTTCATTTTCAATAAGCTGTGAAAGCTTTTCGGCAAAGCCCTTATCCTCCACCGAAAGCACTCCGCACAGCTTGCCGAGTGCAAAGCTCAATTCATCTTTGCTCCTGTTTATGCAAAATGCTTTGATATTGCCTGAATGTGCCGCTGTGAGCACGGGTTTAATGCTGTTTTTTGAAAAGTCGTCAGCAAAAATCACTATTTCTGACTTGCCCTTGTTAATCGACTCGATTGTCGGGTCGGCGCCGATTACGAGCTTTCCCGCTCGCCTGCAAAGACCGAGAAGCGATAAAATTCTGTCGTTCATTTAAGTCACCTCTTAATCTTCCGAAGCGTTTTCAAGCTCTGCGCTCATCTGCTCGTAAACGTCCTCGGGGATTTTACAGCTTAACGAGCGTTCAAACCTTCGAGCCTTTCGTGCCTTTTCAAAGCAGTCTGTGTTTTTGCAGACGTACGCTCCCCTGCCGGGCTTTCTGCCTGTCAAGTCAAGCGAAATCTCTCCGCCCGAAATCACGTTGCCGTTTTCATCTTTCTTTTCGGGAGCTTTGACAACCCGGATAAGCTCACGCTTTTCCTTCATCTCACCGCACCCGGTACATTTTCTTAAAGGAACTTTTTTCATATTTTACCTCGAGGATACGTTTTTCTGAGCACAAATTGCAGTGCAATTTGTGCATTGGGACGTCTGGGAAGCCGTCCCCACGGAAATGTTTGTTACTATAACAATGATATAATTGGTAAAGTTTGATTCTCACTACGGACACGGCACGCCGTGTCCCTACGACTGTAATACAAACGTTACCTGCATATCAACCTTAAATTTCGGCAACTGACCTTTCCAACATAACAAATCTGCCTGAAATTCCGAATTATTCTTCAGTTGTTTCTTCAACTGCTTCTGTTTCGTCCTCTTCGTCCTCGCCGTAGAAGCCGCTTTCGGGACGAATGTCAATTCTCCAGCCTGTAAGTCTTGCGGCAAGTCTTGCGTTCTGACCCTTGTTGCCGATTGCAAGCGAAAGCTGACCGTCGGGCACTGTTGCCTTGCAGCTCTTTGTTTCTGCGTCAACGATTTCAACCTTGCATACACTTGCAGGTGAAAGCGCTGCGGAAATGTACTTTTCAGGCTCGTCGCTGTATTCGATAATGTCGATTTTCTCGCCGCCGAGCTCCTCGACAATGCTGTTTACTCTCGCACCCTTTGCACCTATGCAGGCGCCGATTGCGTCAACGTCGGGATTGTTGCTTGAAACAGCCATCTTTGTACGGGAGCCTGCCTCACGGGAGATAGACTTGATTTCAACAATTCCGTCAAAAATTTCGGGAACCTGCTGCTCAAACATACGCTTTACAAAGCCGGGGTGAGTTCTTGAAATTATAGCGTGAGGACCTCTGTCGTTGTCCTTTACATCTGCAATATAAACCTTGATGTGGTCGCCCTCTTTAAGCTCACCGCAGCCAATCTGCTCGCTCTTGGGAAGCATAGCCTCTGCCTTGCCGATTTTGATTGTGGCAATGCCGCTTTTGGGGTCGATTCTCTCAACCTGTGCAGTAACGATTTCGCCGAGCTTGCTCTGGAACTCAATAAGAGTCTGTCCCTTTTCGCCTGCACGGATTCCCTGACGGATTACGTTTCTTGCGGCTGAAACTGCGATTCTGCCGAGCTTTTTGGGGTCAAGCGGAATCTGAGCCTCGTTGCCTATGCTGTAGATTTTTCTCTTATTAATTTTCTCGGCGTCCTCTCTTGTGATTTCAAAATCGGGGTCGAGCACCTCATCAACAACGGTTTTTACAAGCTTTACGTCAAAAGTGTTCTTTTCGGGAACAATGTTGAACACTACGTTATCGTTGCCTCCGTAGAAGTTTTTGCAGGCGATAACGATAGCCTTTTCAATCTGCTGAAGCATATAATCCATCGGAATATCCTTTTCCTTTTCAAACATTCTCAATGCTTCAAATAATTCCTTGTTAGTCATTTTTCCAATCATCCTTTTCTGTTTTTTATTATCAACCTATCAGTCAAAATCGTCAAGCTTAATCCAAGCGGCGTCCTTTTTGCTGATTGTAACCTCGTTTTCGCCGCTGTGGTCGGAAATCGTAACCATTCCGTTGTCGTAGCCCTTTAAAACGCCGCAGAAGTCCTTGCCTATTCCCTCAATCGGACGGCGCATTTTCACCATAATGTCAGCGCCGATAAACTGCATAAAATGCTCGTCACGAACAAGCTCACGCTCAATTCCGGGTGAGCAGACTTCAAGACAGTAAGCGTTTTCAATGGGGTCAAGCTCGTCAAGCGGAGTGTTGATTGCACGTGAAACCTTTTCGCAGTCCGTAATGTCAACGCCGCCTTCCTTGTCAATGAAGATGCGCAGATACCGGTCTGCGCCCTCTTTTACATAGCGGACATCCCAGAGTGAAAGACCGAAATCCTTTACGATAGGTTCGCAAAGCTCCCGGACTTTTGAAACGGTAACGCCGCCCTTGCTTTTAGCCATACATTACCTCCCGATTTGCAAAATACAAAGGAGCGGGTTTGTTGCCCACTCCTTTACTTTAAGATATTTAACATTATGATTATAGCACTGTTTTCCGCAATAATCAAGTGTTTTTTAATTATTTTATGAAAAAACCGCATTTTTTTGAATTTCAGTAACATCAGCAATACTGATGTTTCCGTCACTATCCATATCGGCAAGCTTGAGCTGTTCGTCAGAAAGCGTTACAAGCTCGGCAATATGCTTTTGTAAAAGCGTTGCGTCGCTGACATTTACTGTTCCGTCAAGGTTAACGTCGCCCGACTTGTATTCCTTTATTACGTCAAATTTAATATTGTTTTTAAGTGCATAGTCATATGCCACGGAACCTCTATAACACCGTATCACAAAATTTTCGCCTATATTGATAAATATTCCGTTGCCCATACTTGTCACCGACGCAGGGATTGTAATTGTTCTCAGCGAAGTGCAGTACTCAAATGCAGTATCTCCAATACTTTCAAGCGTATTGGGAATTGTTATTGAATTAAGCGACCTACAATTCCTGAATACGGAATTTCCTAAAATTTTTAAATTACTCGGCAATGAAATTGTTTCAAGGCTGCTGCAATGTGAGAAAGCGTGTCTGTTAATTGTTGAAACTGTTTCAGGAATTACTACGTTGGTCAGCTTGTCTGCACAGTAGAACAGCTCGTCGGGAACAGTTGTCATTCCGTCCTCAAGCACTGCGCTTTCCAGACCCGACCACGAAAACGGTGAATTGACAACGTGGTTTAATGATTTGGGAATTGTTATTGATTTCAGACCGGAGCAACCCGTAAATGCACCCATAAGAGTAGTAAGATTGCTCGGCAGTTTTAATTCTTCAAGCGCACTGCATCCGGTAAATACGTTGTCGCCGATTTTCGTAACGGTATCGGGAATGCTGACATTCTCTAATTTTTTACATCCACAGAAAAGATCATCGGGAATTTCGGTTGCACCGTCCTCAATCGTTGCAGTAACGATGCCCGAACCGTTGAAAGGAGCATTGCACTTTTTAAGCGACTTAGGAATTTCGATTTCCGTCAGGTTTATACAGCCGTTAAAGGCGGATTCTTCAATTTCTTCAAGGCAGGACGGCAATTTAACCGAAGTGATGTTTTCGTTATGCCAGAATGCCATTCTGCCGATTACCGTAACCTTCTGACCGTAAATTTCATCGGGAATAACAATGTCTGTTTCATCTCCTGTGTAATCAACAATTTTAACGGAATAATCGGTAGGATTGCTTATCCAGAAGCCGTTGTATTCGCCGTCATATTCGTTTGCCGCAGTTGGAAAGCAAGCGGCAAACGAAAGAGCAAAGACAACAGTCATAAATACAGAAAAAAATTTTTTCATAATAAATCAGCTCCGTGAATAAAATTTGAATTGTTATGCTATGAAAATTGTATCACATAAGATATATCAATTCAACAGTAATAATTCACAAACGGAAATCTGAATATTTGTTAAAATACAATAAAAATCTCTAAAATTTAAAATTTTTTTCAAAAACATTTGAAATTGTCGGATATATGTGGTATGATATTAAAAAACGTCGTCTGTATGTGCAGACGGAAAGCAAAAATGAATATGCTGATATAGCTCAGTAGGCAGAGTGCGTCCTTGGTAAGGACGAGGTCACGGGTTCGAATCCCGTTATCAGCTCCAACGTAAAAACCGCATTGGAAAGCCATTTTTAAAGCATTTCCGCTGCGGTTATTCTATTTCTTTTAAAGAATTATAGAGCGTTTTGCTGTTTATTTGCTGTTTATTGTGCATTTTTCTTCTACTTTTATTCACTTCATAACACTTTATTTTACTTTGAATTACAAAAACTTAAAGGCTATACACTTCATTCATTTTACGGAGTGCATAGCCTGTTTTTTTTATGTCATTATTTTCCTTAAGCCGTCAAGCTCTTTTTCTGTTCGTGTTCAGAAGCGTTTCAAAGGTGTTTGCGGCTTCCTTTTCTGCCTGCTCTACTGCGTGAACATATCGGTTTGTTGTCTTTAGCTGTGCGTGTCCGAGCCTTGAAGCTACGTTCTTTATGTTCGTTCCGTTGCTCAACAGAAGCGTTGCCGAGGTGTGCCGCAATGCGTGAAACTTTTTATGTTCCAAGCCGTGACGTTTCAGAAACTTGCTGAACCATTGTGTGGGCGTTGTCGGGTACATAGGCTTTCCGTCTGCCTGCGTGAATATCCAGTTATCACCCTGCCAACGGTCACCAAGCATTAATTGTGTTTGCGCCTGCTGTGCCTTAAACTGCTTCATCATTGCAATGCAATACGGCGGCAACATTATTTCCCTGCTCTTGCCTGTCTTTGTCGCTTTGCTCTTTATTTCCGCTTCACCCGTCAGCTTGTAATTACTGCGGCTCACGGTCAGAATACCCGTTTTATAGTTTATGTCGCTCCACTTCAAGCCGACAAGCTCACCACGGCGGCAACCCGTATTTAGAGCAAGGTGTATTAATAATCTGAATTGCAGCGGCTCACCCTCTAAACAGTCAAGAAGCTTTGCAAGCTCTTCATCATTGAATATTTCCGTTTTCTGTTCCTCTACCTTTGGCAAGGTTATACGGTCGCTGTCGGCAGGATTTACGCCGATTAAACCGAGCTTATAGGCACTGTGCAGGACTGATTGAACCATTGTGTAGTATCTGCGTACGGTTGAAGCCGATAGCTTGCCGCCTGTGCCGTCAAGGTGAGTTGTGCGCTCTTCAAGGGCGTTTACAAACCTCTGTATGTGAATAGGCTTGATGTCCTTTAGCTTCATATGCCCGAGCATAGGAATAATAGCAATGTCGAGCAGTCGGCAATACTTTTCATACACAACGGGTGAAAGCCTGTGCTTTGCGTTTTCAAGGTATATCGGCACAAAATCGGCGAGCTTCATTCTGCCGTCTGTGGGAGCTGTTCCATTCTGACATTGTTCCTCAAACAATACGGCTTGCCGCTGCACCTCTTTTTCAATCTGCTTTGCGGTCATATTCGGTTCGGGCTTATAGGTCATTGTGCGGCGTATCTGCTTATTGTTTATGTCATAGCCGCAGGAAACCGTTATTTGATAGCTGTTGTTGCGTTTACGGATTGTTGACATCTGTGTCACCGTCCTTTTTTGTGCGTTCTAAATAATCTTTGTAAGCTTGCACTTCAATTGCAATTCTCTTTTTACGTATTTCTTCTTTTTCTTTTTTAATTTCAGTTAGCAGTTCTTTGCACATTTCTTTTGCAAAATTCGTGTTTATTTCTTGTAATCTAAACAAACACAAATCCATTTCTTTTTGTGCATTTTCCATTTTTTCAAATTCTTCTGAATCAGGAAAACCGCTGTTATTTATTAAATCAAGAATATCATAGCATATTTCTTTTTGATATTTTGCTGCTGAATAAAAATTATCAACATACAAACAAATTTCAAATATTGCTCTTTTTTCAATAAACTTATTTAAAATTTCAAAATTACCAGTTTCAAATTCCCAGAAATCTTCAATATTCATTCTTTTATTACTTGACAATTCTTCAATGGCTTCATCTGAAAGTCCTGTTAAGCTATGTATTTCCGCAAATTCGCTTTTTACTCCGCGAAGAATATAGTCACAACTAACACCGTAATAATCCGCAAGTTTTATTATTGTTTCATAGTCGGGCGCACGCTTGCCCGTTTCGTAGTTTGCTACCGTTGCCCTTTTAACATTCAGAAGCTCTGCAATTTCATCTTGCTTTACCCCTTTTTCTTTGCGTAATTCTGAAAGCCTTTTAGCAATAATTTCATTTTGTGACACACGAAAAACCACCTTTATAAAGTTTCAATTTGCAACAATAGTAAAAATGTTACGTTTGTATCTTGAATTTACAAAATGCAACTGCTATAATCATGTTGCAACTTGTTGATATTATTAGCATAGCACCCAGTTCAACGAATGTCAACAACAATTTTTTATTTTTTGAAAGGAGCAACACAATGAGAGCAAACAAAGAAATCAAAACGAGAGCAAAAGAAAAGAGCGTGTTTTTATGGGAAGTAGCGGACAAAATCGGAATGATTGATACTTCATTCAGTCGCAAACTGCGCCACGAATTACCCGAAGCCGAAAAGCAGGAAATATTCAAGATTATTGGCGAGCTTGCAGCGGAAAAGCAGGCACAAAAAGAAAACGCCGTTGACTAAATCACCACAAAATAGTCAACGGCTAAAGCTGAACAACCCTATA
>JBJEOX010000253.1:0-1961 GCA_051880935.1 Ruminococcus sp. | reverse complement strand
CTTTACCTTTTCTTTTTCAGCCTTGTTTGTAGTTGGAATGTTATCCGCTTCTTTTTCAGATTCAGATGTAACGTTTTCCGAAACAGCAGTGTCTACTGCTTCTTCTACATCAGGCATTTTTTTATTCGCCATAAAATTTTACCTCCGGTACTTTAATTTTCTTCGTCAATGTCTGCGAAACTTGAAGATGATTCTATACGGAGCATTCTCTCCTCGTAAAGAATTTTTGCGCCATGACAAAACTTATAGCCGATTGTGCTATAGAGTTCGAGAGGACCGCCGATTTGACCTTTGGGCTTAATAATCATCTCCATTGACTCGCCCTCCGGGTTAAGTACGCCGTATGCATTTGCTCCAAGCACAAGAGTATCATAAGTTGCAAAACCAAGCGTGTTCTTTGCGTGAACCTTACATTCCGTTGATTCAACGAAACGTACACCGTGAAGTTCTCCGATCTCGCCCTTAAAAATAGGAGCTGTGTCATTATACTTGTGATATTCTTTCCACTCGTCGGATTCCGTTAAGTCGTGAGAAACTGACGGATGAATGAGTGCCACGTAGCAACCATTAATCTTTGGTGCCTTATTTTTCTTGAGCCATGTAGCCGCAACCTTTATAAGGGCGGGCGTCATAAGGCAAGTCATATTAAGTCCATTTCTTGATGTAACCTCGGTTCCGTCTGCTTTCGGTGCATACTGAACGCAGTTACCCTGAATAAGAATATTTCGAGTAAGCGTATCGAATGTTGCGCCGCCTGCTGCACCCATTTCCTCTGTTGCAC
Organism: Ruminococcus sp.; assembly: GCA_051880935.1. Classification (GTDB taxonomy): domain Bacteria; phylum Bacillota; class Clostridia; order Oscillospirales; family Acutalibacteraceae; genus Ruminococcoides. Next base: position 1,180 of record JBJEOX010000253.1, on the reverse strand, counting down.
CATAGATTACATCATCATATGATTCAAGCTCCAGTCTGTCTGATACAGGTGTATAGTCGCCGTGCTGGGTAGTTGACGCTTCAATTTTTGTCATACCAAACTTCGAGCCGGAAGGTGTAACGCCCTCAGTCAGCGGAGTAAGTGCCTTGTCAAATGTATCAAATTTTCTCCATTCGACTTTGTTACCTTTCATCTTCTGCTTGTCACCAAACTGATTGAAAATGAGTACAGCTCTTGCGTTTTCAAGAAGTGCGGTATCGTAAAACGTCTTCATTGTAGGAGACATTGACGACTGACTTGTAGTGTTAGGTGAAATATCGTACGGTTCAGCAAAAAGCTGAAGCATAAGCGCAGTAATAAAAATAGATTTTGTATTTGTCATATGTGTTCCCTCCAAATATCAGAATTTTGGTCGAACACCTGTCCTGCGAAATTCATCACGGATTCTCCGGAAATCCTCGAGCTTGTAATTGGCGGGATTTTCCTTTACCGTTACAGTCTGCGCACTTGACAAGCCGTTTTCCGACGGTCTGCTCTTGTTTGACTTAACAGCGTTTGCTGTATTGATTGCCGCCTGATTGACTGCGTTATTCATTGTAGCTTTCATAATATCGCTGTTATGGAGAGCAAAGAAAGCGTTTCTAACGCTCAATCCTGCGCCGCCGAGCTCAGGCGGGTCAACAAGCCTTTTGAACTGAGGATTTGCGATTTCATTTTCGATATTAAAATTCGGAAATTCGCTCTTCAAGGCTTCAGACTGCTGTACAAGATTGCGGACGTGACTCTGTGCAAGCTCGTCCTGCTTACGCATTTGTTCACGCCTGTCGTTATCTCTGATAATCTGTTCCGCTCTCTGAACTTTCATATATTCATCGACGGACATTCCTGCTTCCATAGCCTTGTCCTCAAAGATTTTACTGTCGTTCTGAACGGCTGACATATAATCATCAAGATATGACTTCGATTCCGTATCAAGACCGTATCTGATATTCTGCAAGCCGAGGATTTCTTTCATCTTTGCGTTTTCTTCTTCGATTCCCTTGTACTTTGAGAGCCGCTTTGAAAATGCATTGTTCATAAACTCCTTGGCTTCGTCGCCGTATTCGTCAATAACATCTTTGAACGCTTTTCGCTGTGATGTTTCTCCTGTAGGTGTTCGTTCGTTATTTTCATTAGCCTG
>JBJEOX010000252.1:0-9941 GCA_051880935.1 Ruminococcus sp. | reverse complement strand
AAAGCTGATTTTATATTCATACAATATGTGTAATTTTAGTCTTAACAATGTACTACGAAATTAAACAAACGTTTCCTGTATAGCCGTAGGGGACGGCTTCCCAGACGTCCCTATGTATAAATTGTGAAACAATTTATACATTATGGCGAACACAGTTCGCCGCTACAATTATAAAATTTGCGTGTCGAGGCACTCGACCGGCAACGCCGCATATAAATAAATTCGGGCAGTAAACTGTTGATTTATTGCAACCTATCCACTCGACCGAAACTCCACACTCGACAAATTATGGTTTAGCTTTCTTTTAACATCAATATAATAATTGAAAATATCCCAAAAATATAAAAAACAATTCACCGATTTTTGATTTCGTAATAATATGGTATTGTAAACGAAAGGAGGAAAGCGTATGTGTAACTTTTTCGGAAACGGAAACGGCAATTGCTGCACTTGGATTATTCTTCTTATCATCATCCTCTGCTGCTGCGGCAACAATGGTTGTGACAACAACAACAGCTGCGGTTGCGGTTGCTGATAACTGATTAACCGTCACTGAAATTAAGCTTTTAGCTGAGGATGTTCATAATAGAAGGGCAGGCGTTTTGTGCCTGCCCTTGAATTTTTAATAGGTGAAATCGGGAACATACTTTTTGATTGTGGGGAGCATTCCGATTTTGTCGGGGGTGTGCGGAGGAAGCTGCCAGAAATCGTGTGCACAGTAGGTATTGCCCTCGATGATTGCAGGTCCTTCGGGAGTAATTGCAACGTCCCAGCCGATGTATCTTATCTGCGGTACAACCTGTGCAGCCTTAAGGCACATCTGTACAGCCTCCTTAACAAACGGAAGCTGATAGCCCTGAATCTTTACGTGAGTATCAGGGTGCTCGGTGTAAATAATGCCCTTTGTTGTGTCGCCCGAATGAGCAGGATATTTCATCTTGCCCGTTTCAATGTCAACGGGAGTGAACAGGCAGTTATTATCTACAACACTGCCGCCGCAGCCCATTTTCTGAACAATGTAAACGCAGTGCGGAACCTTGTCGTTGTCAAGAATAGTGATTACACGCATACTGTTTACAGCATTTGGATAAAGCTTTGAAAGTGCAGGGTGCTGTTTGATGTTGTCCTCGATTGTGCAGAAGCCCTTGTCTGCAAGATACTTGTAAAGCTCGTCAAAATTCTTGAAGTCGCTTACCTTGAGTCTTTCACAGCCGATACCGCATTCCTTGTCCTGCATTTTGCAGAAAAGATATTCTCTTGATTCAACAAACTTTCTGACATCTTCCTTGGACGACTTGTCCATCTGTAGATATCCTCTGCCGATGTAATCCCTGAACAGCTCGTTGAACTCGTCCTTGTTGTCAAAGAGGTGAGCATATTCTGTGTCGTTCATAAACATATTCAGCTTTTTGCTGATAAGACGTGTAACATAGGTTTTGCGCTGTTCCTTGTTGAGATTGTAGAATGCAAAAATTTCATAGTCATAGTAGCCTGCGCCGTAACGCTTTGCGCACCGGAGCATATCAAAGAAAATGCTTATGCTGTTTTTGCCCGAGCGTTCGTGAACAGCCTTTATTGCTGTTTTCATCTTGCCGAAGCTTGCGTTCTTTAATACTCTGAAAATATATCCCTTGTCTGCCATTTTATACCTCTCCTGTTTCAGTCCGTTATATAAGTCGGTGATTATCATAACCCGGTATCTCGGGAGTCAAACATTTTTCTCTGCCTGACGCAAGATACCCTTTTACTTCATCTGTTTTATTTGTGCGACCGCTGTATTTTACAACTCCGAGCTGTCTTCAAGAATTACCTGCAAAGGCTCCTCTGCCTCGTAAATTCGGGGAACTCGCTTTGAAATCCCGCAGACGATTTCGTCAACATTGGTATTAAGCAAATCAGCCATCCATAATACGCTGAGCCTGTCGTTAAGCAATGCAACTGTGTCGCCTCGTTTTACGTCGCCGATGTCGGTAACGTCAACCATAAACTGATCCATACAAACTCTGCCGATTATCGGGGCTTCTTTATCGTTTATCATAACCTTGCCGATATTTGAAAGTCGTCTGCTGTAGCCGTCGGCAAAGCCTACGGGAATTGTCGCAATTCTGGTCGGTCTTTTCGTCACAAACGTTCCGCCGTAGCCTACCTCTGTTCCTGCCGGGACTTCCTTTACCATAACAACATATGTATACCAGCTCATAACCTGACGGAAATCCTCTTTAAACCAGTCGTCCTCATCAATCGGACAGAGTCCGAAAAGAATGTCGCCCGCTCTTACTGCGTCAAGCTGAGTTTCGGGACGAAGAAGGATTGCAGGGCTGTTTGCAACGTGCTTGCAGGGGATTTCTATTCCCTCTTTTTCAAGCTTTTCAATCATTTCAAGATACAATTTATACTGCTCTGCCGCACTCTTTCCGTCCTTTTCATCAGCACGTGAAAAGTGAGTAAACGCACCTGTTATCCTGAGATTTTCCATCTCATTTATCTTCTTGATAATCGGAATTGCCGAGTCATTTGCAGGAAATCCGATTCTGCTCATACCCGTATCAATCTTGATGTGTATCGGCTGAACAACTCCGCTCCATTTTGCAAGGAGATTGAGCTTTTCCGCCGTATCTAGTGAAAAAATCGTAGGTGTGAGATTGTATTTGATAAGGTTTTCAAGCTGACCGTCACAGGTATCGCCGAGCAAAAGTATAGGCTCGACTGCGCCTGCCTTGCGAAGAGAAGCGCCCTCTTCCCACACGGCAACGGCATATCTTTCGACGCCGCATTTTTTTAAGGTCGGATAAATACCCTTCTCACCGTGACCGTAGCCGTCACCCTTCAGGACAGCCATTATTTCAACGCCCTTGTCAAGACGGCTTCGGATATTTTTAATATTGTGTTCAATAGCACTCAGGCTTACAACAGCCTCAGTTCTTTGCGCAAGCTTTCTCAAATCAAAGCCCTCTTTCAATATCGGAGCATTGCGAATAATTGCAGCTTTCACTGACTCCGTATTTTATCAGTTTATTAGTATATCATATAAATTTCTGTTTTACAATAATAAAACGTTATTTTCGATGAAATGTATACTTATTTGCATTTTTACTGACAATTTTTAGCAGAAGAAAGAAACCTCCGAAAAACTCGGAGGTTTCTTCCTTATATTTATAAAGTGAGACAAATGAGCTAATTAACCGTTGTAGTCAGACCATGTACCGTTTTCGTAAATCTTGTTCATACCGCTGATTGTCAAATCGGCTGTCTGATTTCCGTTGCCGCCATTATTGAAAATAATGCAAGTAGCCTCTGACGGAACTTCTACACGGTAGACATTGTTGCCAAGGCTTTCTGTGTCAACACCCGGCCATTCTGTCATTGATGTATTTTCTTTGCTCCAGTAATAAGCCATTACCTTGCTCCAGTTATTTGTATTCTTGTAATAGAGGTAATTCTTTGATACCGGCTCGGTTGTTGAAGGCTCTGTGGGAGTTTCGCCGCCTGTGTATGTGCCGCAGTAGGAGCCTTGATATGTAAGCTCTGCAAGATAACACTGAATTGCAGTAGCGTCTTTAATATTAATTACACCGCTCTTGTCAACATCAGCCGCTGTGAGTGAGTCGCCTGTGAGCACACTTATTTCAGAAGCGTGAAGCTGAATAGCTGTTGCATCGGAAATTGTGATTGTGCCGTTCAGGTCAACGTCACCGATAAGCACACTGTCTGAAGGCTGTGTTGTCGGCTGAGTTGCTGATGTAGTGGGCTGAGTTGTTGCAGGCTGTGCAGTTGTTGCCGGCACTGTTGTAGGAGCCGAATAACCGGGCTCTGTGGGATATGTTACTTCCTTGCTTTCCTTTGTAAAGGTGTATGTACCGGATGTTGTGTTTGTGCCGTCAGTTGCAGTAAGAACAACAGTGTACTTTGTTCCGATTGCATCGCCTGCACCGATAGTAAAGGTTGTGTCCTTTGTGTATGTTACAGCAGCGCCGCCGTTGATGCTGTATGTACCCTTTGTTGCGTTATCAAGACCGACTGTGATATCAATTGATTCAGCAGCAAAGTTCTCTCTGGGAGCTTCGATTGTACTTCTGGGTACCGATGTAGTATTGTAAACTACGGCGATACCGTCCTCGTTTCCGATTGTGCCCTTGATTGTGCCGCCGGAAACTGTGAATGTATTGCCTGATACCTGGTCGGTGTAGATACCGTCTTTCATCTTGCCGCCGAGGCTTACGCTTACGTCGCCTGCGCCCTTTGTGCTTACGAGAACAACACCGCTGTTGCCTCTTACGTTATAGAAGAGAGTGTCGCCCGAGTTTCCGAGGCTTTCGCTCTGACCGACAAAGTGGTTTCTGAAACGGTTAACCTCTGCAACGCAGGTATCCATCCAGGTTAATGTTCCGACCTCGCCCATCTGAGTCTGTCTGATTTCTTCAGCCAGCTGATTCGGGTCTTTTCTTGCGTCGTAACCGTTCTGGTCATCGTTGAGTCTTTCGTATGAATAGAAAGGTCTTGCAAAGTAAAGACCTGTTGAATCTTTTCTTGAAGCTACAATTGCCCAAGCCTTGTTGATTGTTGAGTCATTGCAGTCATATGATGAGCCGCCGCCCATATATGTATCGTGAGATTCAGCCCAGAGGACTACCTTGTTGCCCTGACCGTGCGCATAACCGCAATAGCCTGAGTTGGAAGCACCGCCAACCTGACCGTACTTAAGCGAGTTTCTGATGTTATCGCCTGTTGAGTTGTCGGTCACGGACATCTTGCTGAGGTAATAGTTCTCAGCCGCTGTACTGTCGATTCTGTTGAGAACCTCACCGTAATAGTAAGGAGTAAAGTTCTTTGTGCTCTTAGCATAGCTTGTTGCACCGTCAAGAACTACGTCCCAGAAATCACTTGCAAAAGCAGCGTCATCAGCAGGAGTTTCAATGTGCTTTGCGGCGTCGAATCTGAAACCGTCTGCACCGTTGTCTATACATTCCTTGAGAAGGTTGAGAATCATATTCTGAACCTTTTTATCGCCTGTGTTAAGGTCGGGCATACCCATATTGCCCTGTGTAACGTCAAAACGACCGTCACTTGAGTGTACCCAGCTTGTGCTGATGTGCCAGTAGGAAGGATCGGTAAGCATATCGGGATTCCAGAATGTTCCGACCTGAGGAGAAATATCTCCCATTACCTCTTCAACAGAGCCGATTTTCCAGCCCTCAATGTTGCCCATATGGTTAGCTACGATATCTACAATAACCTTGATACCGTACTTTTCTGCTTCGTCACACATAGATTTGAATTCAGCCTTTGTGCCGTACCATGTGTAGCCGTTGTCGCAGATTGATTCGGTTACGGGCTGATAGCTTTTCCACCAGTTGCCGTCTACTCCGCCTGTACCGTCGGGGATTCCGACATTACCGTAGGCTGTGCCCTCCCAGTAATAGTCCTTGGGCTGTGTTACGGGTGAGGTCTGCACAGCAGTGTAGCCAGCCGCAGCAATCTGAGGCAGATACTTTTTGATGTTGTTGTACGACCAGTTCCAGCAATGAAGGATAACGCCTTCCTGAACGCTGTCAGGCTGCTCGAAGTCAATAGTTGACGAAGCTGCAACTTCACTGCTGTTTGTCGTTACGGCTGAAAATCCGGTAACAGACGTTGACATTACCAGTGCAGAAGCCAGTAACGAGCTGACAATTTTTTTACTCCATTTCATACTTAATTTCTCCAACTTCTAAAATTTTGACAAGATTCGGCTCTTGCCATACCTAATTTATTATATTATAATATATATGGAATTTCTTGTACTAAAATACTCATTAATGATACTATCCTATTTTATTTGAGGTTTTTATGAAAAAAATCATTGAAAATCCGATTGAAGAAAAAACTGAATTCAAGGAATCGGATATGCCGTTCCGTTATTATCAATTCGACTATTCCGACGGCTTTTCGGGATTTCAGTTTCACTGGCACGAGGAGATTGAAATACACTATGTTGTCAGCGGAAACGGAAGCTTTTTTATTGATGATACGGAATACAACGTCGGTAAGGGTGATATAATCTTCATTGCTCCGAGAATTATCCACAGCGGAAAATCCGATAACAACGACCTTGTGGACATCTGCTATATGGTTGACAACGACTACCTTATGTCAAAAAACAACGAGTACAACACCGATAAATTCTTTACCGAGCTGATTAACACAAAGGTTGAACTGCCCGTAATACACAGTCAGAACGAGGGATATAAACAGCTCAGAGCACCGCTTCACCTGATAGATTCGTGCGTTGAAAGCCGAGGCCCGTTTTTTCAGCTTGAAATCAAGCGCAATTTATTTGACTTTTTTATTGAGCTGTACAAGAACAATTACCTTTCAATGTCGCCGCAGTCATCAAAGCACACAGAAACAAAGAGCATTATAAAGCAGTCAATCAGCTATATTCAGCAGAACGCATCGGGCAAGCTTACCATTGACGAAATTGCTTCTCACGTGGGGCTTAGCTCAAGCTACTTTATGAAGCTTTTTAAGGAAAGCACAAAAATGACCTGTGTTGAATACATAAAAATTCTGCGGCTTAATAACGCTGCAAATATGCTGAAGGAAACAGATGAAAGCATTCTGGAGATTGCCCACAGCTGCGGATTCTTTAATCTTTCGCTTTTTAACAGAGAATTCAAAAGATACTATTCTATCACGCCGAGTTTATACAGAAAGAAATATAAAATGTCGGAAATTGAATTTATCGCTTTTTGACGCATAACACTTTTTGCATATATTACTTAATACTAATACCTGACAAAAAGCAGACAATCTTTGCGGTCTAATTTCCGCAATACTGCGTTGTCGTCCTTGCAAGGCGTAAGCCTTGTCTTGCGAAAATTATCCTCGCAAATATACGTCTACTTTCTATTAGGAATTATTATAACACAAAGACAACAAAAGAATTTTACCTGAACACAAAAATCCCCCGAAGCTTCATCGCTTCGGGGGATAATTTTTTAATCTTAAATAATCAAACCGGATTTAAAATCAACCGCTGTATGTTGACCAAGCGCCGTTTTTGTAAATCTTGTTCGCACCGCTGAGTGTGATGTTTGAGGTCTGATTACTACCGTCATTAAAGATGATATATGTTGCGCCTGACGGGTACTTTATGCGATAAACATTGTTGCCTACACTTTCCATAACTTCACCGGGCCATGTAGTCATCGTCGTATCGTCATCGTTCCAGTAATAAGCATTTACACTGCTCCAGCCGTTTGAATTATAGTAATATAGATAATCATCTGCGCTGTAATTGCTCCACGAGCCGTTTTCGTAAATCTTATTGAAGCCTGAAATTGTCAGGTCACCTGTTTTGTTGCTTCCGCCGTCATTGAAGATAATATACTCAGCGTCACTCGGAACTTCAACACGGTAAGTATTGTTGCCTACGCTTGTTGTGTCAACACCCGGCCAAGTGGTCATTTTGGTGTTGTCCTCGCTCCAATAGTAAGCCTTTACAGTGCTCCAACTGTTAGTGTTCTTGTAGTAGAGATAGTTGCTTGAAGGAGCAGTTGTGGGCTGAGTAGCCTGAGTTGCAGGCTGTGTTGTTGTGGGCTGTGTTGTTGGATTTTCTTCTCCTGCGTATTCGCCGCAATGTTCAGATAAACCTGTGAATCCGGCGAGATAGCACTGAATTGCAGTAGCGTCCTTTACGTTGATAGTTCCGTTTTTGTCGGTATCTGCCGCAACGGCACTGTTGCCTGTCAAAACTTTATAATCACTGCTGTGATACTGAATTTCGGTAGCGTCGCTGATTGTAATTACGCCGTTAAGGTTTACATCACCGATAAGCACCTTATCAGCAGGAGCTGTTGTTGCAGGTACTGTTGTAGGAGCCGCTGTAGTCGGCTGAGCTGTTGTGGGCTGTGTTGTCGGAGCAGCTGTTGTTGCAGGAGTCTGAGTGTACTCTTCCCAAACGTGGTTGGCTCTCATAATCATTGTTTTTCCGTTCAGAGCCAAACCGTCCTCGCCGTCGGCAGGATAACGGTTTGTTGTTGCAGTCTTGCTTTCTGTAAAGATAACGTAGCCGTCTGCAAGCTCTTCGGGAACCTCAAGTACATAGTAGCCTGTTGAAGAATCCTTTGTCATCTGCTGACCGGGCCATTCACTGTTGCTTGTTGCCCATTCATCATAGATATATGCATAAACACTTGACCAGTTGTAAGAAGAATTATTGAAGTATACTTTCTGAGGATTATTCGGGTCAAGCTTTGTATATGTATATGTTACAGGGGAAGAGGTTGTTGTGCCGTCGGAAGCCTTGACTGCTACGGTTGTCTTTGTGCCGTAAGCAAGACCTGAGCCGATTGTGATTGTCTGTCCGTCTGTAAAGCTCTTGTATGAACCGCCGTCAATTGAATACTGACCGCTTGTTGCGTTGCTATAGTTAAGCGTCAGTGTTAATGTATCTGTTTTGTAGCTCTTGGAAACGGGAGTTATCGAAGCAGAAGGACCTGAAGACTTTGGATTGTAAACAACAGCTATGCCTGTGCTGCCGATGTTACCGCTGATTTTTCCGTTTGCAACCGTGAATGTGTTGCCTGTAATCTGATCCGTATAAGTTCCTGCTGCCATTTTGTGTGCAGTTACGTTTACTGAAGCTGAAGAGCCGCTGCAGTTTACAAGAACTACACCCTCTGTGCCGCGCTCGTTATATGCGATTGAGCCTTCACTTGCAAGATACTCTGTCTCGCCGACAAAGTAATTTTTGAACTGGTTTACAGCCTTAACCTCTTTATCGGACCATGCTGTAATTCCTGCTGTTCCGAGCATTACGCTTGTGCTTGTCGGACGAGCCATATACATACCGCAGACATCGGCTCTTGAGCCTACAACAGCCCAGGTCTTTTTAAGAACTGTATCGCTCAGACCGCTTGATGTATTATTTGCATATGTATCGTGTGATTCGTTCCAGAAAACGCACTTTGAACCGTCTGCTTTAGAGCCGTCATCAAAATAAAAATCCGATCTTGCTGCTCCCGATGCGTTTCCGCTGTTAACAGCATTTCTGATTGAGTTTGATACAGGACTCTGTGTAACGCTCATATATTGCATATATGAGTTAAGAACGGTCTGACCGTTTGAAGTATCGTTTGAGCCTGTCGGTTTATCGAGAATTTCTCCGTAATAATAGGGAGTAATTCCTCTTGTGCTCTTTGCATAGCTTGTAGTTGCATTTATAACGTTAGGCCAGAAATCACTTGCATAGCTGAAATCTACAGGAGTTTCAATATGCTTTGCGCCGTCAAAGCGGAAGCCGTCGGCACCTGCGTCAATACATTCCTTGAGGTATTTGATTGCATAATTCTGCACTTTTGAGTTACCTGTGTTTAAATCGGGTACTCCTTCCATACAAAACTGCGTAATATCCCAGCGTGATTCGTACCAGCTGTTTTTTGAGATGTCGTGCCAGCAGCTTGAGTCGTCGCGAAGATCGCTTGTTACCATAGTTGAAATAGTGTTGCCGCTGTAATTGTTACCCGTATGGTTTAATACGGCGTCAACAATTACCTTTACGCCGTATTTGTGCGCTTCGGTACACATAGCCTTAAATTCGGTGGCAGTACCCAAGGCGTTATAGGAATTTGTTTCAATGTTGAACGCAATCGGCTGATAATAAACCCACCAGCTGTTTTGCATCGTACTGTAGTATGATTTTGTTGATTCTTTTGTTGCCTGAATGGGCGAAGTCTGAATTGCAGAGAAACCTTGCTCTGCGATTTTTGCCATATTGCTTTTAATGTTGTTGAACGACCAGTTCCAGCACTGAAGAATCTGTCCGTCCTGTACATTATCTGCAAGTCCGTAATCCGCTCCCGTTTCAACGGAAGTCGCCTGCGCAGAAACCTCTGCAACTTCGGTTGTTCTTGCCTCAGCAACAAAGCCGGCTGCTGTAAGGCAAGAAAGCGTCATACATA
>JBJEOX010000251.1:0-9967 GCA_051880935.1 Ruminococcus sp. | reverse complement strand
GAAAATATCAGAAATGAAATATCCGGAAAAGAAGCTGAAATTTCGCAAAAGAAGTCGCTTATTTCTGTTGCAGAGAACGATATTCTCCACAGCAACGAGAATATCGACAGAATAAATAACGAGATTGCTCAGACAGAGCAAAGTGCAGATAGTCTTGAAAAAACTATTTCGGAAAAGCAGGAAAGAATTGCCGTTCTTGATTCCGAAATTATTGAAAAGCAGAAAAAATACAGCGAAATTTCCGAACAACTCAATATTATTAATCTTGATTCAAGCAAAAGCGGTGATTTGTTGCAGGAGGTAACTGCTGAGCTTTCAATGCTTACGTCGCAGTCTGCCGATGCAAGGGTAATTGATATGACTTCCGAGAGTACGATTTCCGAGCTTAGCGCAAGAATCAATGCTCTTGAAGCTTCAAAAGCTGAAAAGACCTCGCAGGTTAAAGAGCTTGAAGATATTTTCAAAGCTTATAATGAAGATTTGGCAGAAACTACTGAAGAAATTAATTCGCTGAAAAATTCAATAGATGGATTAGAGCTTAAATTATCATCAAAAGAAAAGAAGAGAAATGAATATAAATCCGAGAGCGAAAGGCTTTCGCTTGATGTAAAAGAGCATCTGCGCAAAATCTCTTTTCTTGAAAATCTTGAGCGCAACCTTGAGGGCTTTTCAAAAAGCGTAAAGGTTGTAGTAAACGCTTCCAAAAACGGCAAGCTTAATGGTATTTGCGGACCTGTTTCAAGAGTTATTTCTGTTCCGTCAAAGTACGGTGTGGCTATTGAAACTGCACTTGGTGCGGCTATGCAGAACATTGTTGTAAATACCGACGAGAACGCTAAGCAGGCTATCCGCTATCTGAAATCAACTGACGGCGGCAGAGCTACCTTTTTGCCGTTGAATACAATTAAAAGCCGTGAACTTCGTGAAAGCGGACTTGATGACTGTTACGGTTTTGTGGGAGTTGCAAGTGAGCTTTGTTCTTGTGACGAAAAATACAACAATATTCTCGGTTCTTTACTTGGTAAAATTGTAATTGCAGAGGATTTGAACAGTGCAACCTCAATTGCAAAAAAATATTCATATAGATTTAAGGTTGTAACGCTTGACGGTCAGGTGGTAAACGCAGGCGGCTCTCTGACAGGCGGCTCGCTTAACAGAAATACAGGACTGCTCAGCCGTGCTTCCGAAATAGAACAGCTTAAAAAGCTTACTGACGATTTACAGAATAAAGCAAAAGTCGCTTTGAATATGTGTGAACAGGTAAGCAGAGAGTATTCTTCAATTGAAGCCGAGCTGCTCGGTACAAGAGCTGATTTATCTAATAAACAGCAGGAATTTGTACGTTTACAGGCAGAGAAACGAGCCTGTGAAACTGAGCTTAATAATGCAAAGACTGTAATTGATAATTCTGATAACGAAATAAAAGACTGCAAGAGCAGAATTGAAAAGTTAAAAGAGAGCGGTGCTCAGGCTAAAAAACAGCTTGCTGAGCTTAATTTAAAAATTGCTAAGGCAGAAGAAAAAGTGAACGCCGTAACAGACAGCAGGGCAGAACTTACTGAAAAGCGAGAAGAACTCACAACACTTTTGCAAAATATACGCCTTGAAATAGTAACTGCACAAAAGGATATAGACGCTTTAAATTCTGAAATTGTCTTTGCAAAAAATACAGGAACTGACCACGAAGAAAAAAAAGCAGAGCTATTAAAACAGATAGAAAGTATAAAAACTTCTATTAACGAAACTCAAAAGCGTATTGAAAGCCTTAATTCTGAAATATCGGCTATTGAAAATGAGCAGAAGGCTCTGTATAATAAAATTGAAGAAATCAATGCTCAAAAAGATAACCTTGAAAAACGAAGTGCAGAAATCCGTAACTTTGAGCGTGACAAAAATGCTGAGCGTGAAACCACAGGCAGAGAGCTTGCACGACTTGAAGAACGCAAAATCAACCTGCAAAAGCAGTGTGATGATATAGTTTCAAAGCTTTGGGATGAGTACGAGCTTACAAAGCGTGAGGCTGAGGAAAACGCTGTTGAAATTGAAGATTCATCAAAAGCCAACAAAAGGCTCAATGAGCTCAAACAAAAGATTAAGAGCCTCGGAAACGTCAATGTCTCTGCGATTGAAGAATACAAAGAAGTATCCGAACGTTATGAGTTTATGAGCAAGCAGGTAAACGACGTTGAAAAGTCAAAGAAAGAAATTGAACGCCTTATTAATGACTTGACAAAGCAGATGAAAGAGGTGTTTGTAGAAAGCTTTGACCAGATTAACAAGAACTTTACCTATACCTTCAAGGAGCTTTTTGGCGGCGGCACTGCATCGCTGTCGCTTTCCGACCCTGAAAATATACTCACAAGCGGAATTGATATTCTTGTTCATCCTCCGGGAAAAATCGTTGTTCATCTCGACGCTTTGTCGGGCGGTGAAAAAGCTCTTGTTGCAATTGCGCTGTATTTTGCTATAATGAAAGTAAGACCTGCACCGTTCTGTGTAATGGATGAGATAGAAGCGGCACTTGATGATGTAAATGTTTACAGGTTTGCAAGCTATCTTCGCAGGCTTACCGATAACACTCAGTTTATACTTATAACACATAGACGAGGAACAATGGAAGAAGCTGATGTGCTTTACGGTGTAACAATGCAGGACGAGGGAATTTCAAAGCTGCTTGAACTAAGGTCATCCGAAGTAGCCGAAAAACTCGGAATTGATTCAAAATAAAGGAATGATTATATGGGATTTTTCAGTAAAATAAAAGAAGGCTTAAAGAAAACAAGAAACGCTGTAGTCGGTCAGATTGACTCAATGCTTAAATCCTTTAAAAAGATTGACGACGAGCTTTTTGAAGAGCTTGAAGAGCTTCTCGTTATGGGCGATGTCGGCGTTCATACAGCCGAGAAAATATGCGACGAATTAAAAGACAGAGTTAAAAAAGAGGGAATTAAAGACCCTGAAGAAATTAACAGGCTTCTTGAAGAAACCGTTTCCGAAATGCTCAAGGGCGGTGAAGAGCTTGATATTTCAACAACTCCCTCAATTATTCTTGTAATAGGAGTCAACGGAGTAGGAAAGACTACAACTATAGGAAAACTTGCAAACAGTCTTTCAAAACAGGGCAAGAAGGTTATCCTTGCTGCTGCCGATACTTTCCGTGCCGCAGCAATTGAACAGCTTGACATCTGGGCGCAGAGAAGCGGCTGCGAAATCATAAAACAGAACGAGGGCAGCGACCCTGCCGCAGTAGTTTTTGACGCAATTTCAGCAGCCAAAGCAAGAAATGCAGATGTTATAATCTGCGATACAGCAGGACGTCTGCACAATAAAAAGCACCTTATGGACGAGCTTGCAAAAATCAACCGTGTAATTGACAGAGAGCTTCCCGATGCCGCAAAGGAAAAACTCCTTGTGCTCGACGCAACAACAGGACAGAACGCCGTAAATCAGGCTGAACAATTCAGACAGGCAACAGGAATAACAGGTATTGTTCTGACAAAGCTCGACGGAACTGCGAAGGGCGGAGTTGTGCTTGCGATTAAGGACGGACTCGGCATTCCTGTTAAATATATCGGCGTAGGCGAGCAGATTGATGATTTACAGCCGTTTAATTCGGACGATTTTGCAAGAGCATTATTTGCAAAGACGGAGTAAAGAATATGAAATTTATTATTGCTACAAATAATCCTAAAAAACTCAAAGAGCTTGAACGCATTTTAAATCCCCTCGGAATTAATGCAGTTTGTGCAAAAGAAGAGGGTATTTCTCTTGATGATGTTGATGAAACAGGGACAACCTTTGCTGAAAATGCTTTCATAAAAGCAGAAGCGGCGTATAAAAAGACAGGCTTACCCTCGGTTGCAGATGATTCGGGTTTATGCGTTGACGCTTTAAACGGTCGTCCGGGAATTTTTTCAGCACGTTATGCAGGTGAAAATGCAACTGACGAGGATAAAAATTACAAGCTCCTTACTGAACTTAAAGATGTTCCCGAAAAGAACAGAACTGCTCATTTTACGTGTGCAATCTGTTGCATTCTCCCAAACGGAGAAAAAATTGAAGTTGAGGGAATCTGCAAGGGAAGTATTGCCTTTGAACCTCACGGAAACGGCGGATTCGGCTATGACCCGATTTTTAGATACGGCGATAAAAGCTATGCAGAGCTTTCTTCAGATGAAAAAGATGCTGTAAGCCACAGGGGAAAGGCTTTGAGAAAGCTTAAAGCAGAGCTTGAAAAATATCTTGATAAATAACCGAAAGGATTTAACATATGCTGACAAGTAAACAGAGGGCTTATCTCAGAAGCCTTGCAAATAAACTTGATACAATTCTTATTGTGGGCAAGGGTGAAATCACCGACAATATTATACGTCAGGCAGATACAGCCTTGACTGCACGTGAAATAATAAAAGGCAAGGTGCTTGAAAACAGCGCATATTCTTCAAGAGAAGCGGCTGAAATACTTGCTGAAAAATGCAGTGCCGACGTAGTTCAGGTTATAGGCTCAAAATTCGTACTATATCGTGAAAATCCCGACGAGCCTGTTATCGTTTTACCAAAGGCGAAAAAGAAATGAACAAAATCGGTATAATCGGCGGAACATTTAATCCGATTCACAACGGTCATATTTTGCTTGCAGTATATTGCAAAGAAAAACTCAATCTTGACAAAGTTGTTTTCATTCCTACCTACACTCCGCCGCATAAATCGGATAAAGATTTGGCAAGTGAAGTGCACAGGCTTAATATGTGCAATATTGCTGTTCGGAATTACGTAGATTTTTCTGTTTCGGACATAGAAATCAAAAGAAAAGGTAAAAGCTACACCTATGAAACCCTGACAAGCCTCAAAGAAATCTATCCCGATGATACGTTGTATTTCATAACCGGGGCAGATATGTTCTTAACGCTTGAAAAATGGAAAAATCCCGAAATTATTTTTGACAAAGCGGTTATTGCGGCTGTTCCGAGAAATTCGTCGGATTCTGAAATGCTGAACAGACACTATCAGAATTATCTTAAACCTTTGGGTGCAAAGGCTTGCATACTTGAAGAACCTGTTTTGAGTGTTTCTTCAACTTTTATCAGGGAAAATATAGAAAACTATGATTTGATTAAGTCTTTAATTGACAGGAATGTTTATGAATATATAGTAAAAAATAATCTCTACAAGGAGTGACTGAATTTGAGTATCGCCGAATATAAAAAGCTTATTAAATCTATGATGAGTGAAAACAGATATAATCACTGCGTTAATGTTTCAAAAGAGGCTGTTAAGCTTGCAAAGCGTTACGGCGGTGATGAAGAAAAAGCCGCAATTGCAGGTATTCTTCACGACATTACTAAAGAAATACCAAAGGAAGAACAGTTGCAAATTATGCTCGACAGTGGTATAATCTTAGACGATATTCAAAAAAATGCTCCCAAGCTGTGGCACGGTATAAGCGGTAGTGTTTATATTAAGAATCATTTAGATATTGATGATGAAGATATTTTAAATGCTATTTGTTATCATACAACAGGCAGAGCAGGTATGTCGCTTCTTGAAAAAATCATTTTTGTTGCTGATTTCACTTCGGAGGAGCGTACATACAAGGGCGTTGCAACAATGCGTAAAAAGTCAAGAAAAAGTCTTGAGGACGCAATGCTTTACGGATTTAAATTCACATTTTCCGATTTATCCTCACGAGAGCTTGCAATTCACCCTGATGAGCTTGCTTGTTACAACGAAATTGTTTTAAATAATCCAACGAAAGGAAAGAGTAAATGAATTCTTACGATCAGGCTGTAATGGCTGCAAAGGCTTTAAGCGGCAAAAAAGGTTTAGATATTCAGGTAATAGAAATCAGCGATATATCCGTTCTTGCAGATTATATGGTAATCGCAACGGGTACAAGCTCAACTCACGTCAAGGCACTTGCCGATGAGGTTGAGTACAGGCTTGACGAAGCAGGAATTTCCGTAAGTCATATTGAGGGGTATCGTTCAAACAGCTGGATTCTGCTCGACTATGTTGACGTAATTGTAAACGTATTTTCAGATGAAGCAAGAGAGTTTTATGACCTTGACAGACTCTGGCAGGACGGAAAGCCTGTTGACCTTACAGGTATAGTAGATTAAAATTCGGGAGGACTTGAATTGAAATATAATCACAAAACCACAGAACAAAAATGGCAGAAAATTTGGGAGGAAAAGGGAGTTTTCCACGCAGAAGAAAATTCTGATAAAGAAAAATTCTATGCGCTTATTGAGTTCCCTTATCCTTCGGGACAGGGCTTGCACGTAGGTCACCCAAGACCTTACACTGCACTTGATACCGTAGCAAGAAAGCGCAGACTTCAGGGTTACAATGTGCTTTATCCTATCGGTTGGGACGCCTTCGGACTTCCTACCGAAAACTACGCTATCAAAAACCACATTCACCCCGAGATTGTTACAAAGAATAATATTGAACGCTTTAAAAAGCAGATTCAGTCACTCGGTATTTCTTTTGACTGGAGCAGAGAAATCAACACAACCGATCCCGATTACTACAAGTGGACTCAGTGGATTTTCATTCAGCTCTTCAAAAAGGGACTTGCCTATAAAAAAGAGATGAATGTAAACTGGTGCACTTCCTGTAAATGTGTTCTTGCTAACGAGGAAGTTGTAAACGGCGTTTGCGAGCGCTGCGGAAGCGAGGTTGTACATAAGGTTAAGTCGCAGTGGATGCTTAAAATTACTGAGTATGCTGACAGACTTATAAATGATCTTGAATTAGTTGATTATCCCGATAGAGTAAAGGCTCAGCAGATTAACTGGATTGGCAGAAGTACGGGTGCTGAGGTTGATTTTACAACAACGACAGGCGACACCCTCACAATTTATACAACAAGAGCCGACACGCTTTACGGCGCAACATATATGGTAATTTCACCCGAACATCCGCTTATCGAAAAGTGGGCTGATAAGCTCGGTAATATGGACGAAATCAGGGCTTATCAGGCAGCTGCGGCGCGTAAGTCGGATTTTGAAAGAACAGAGGTAGCCAAGGACAAAACAGGCGTAAGACTTGACGGAGTTATGGCTGTCAATCCTGTCAACAATAAAGAAATTCCGATTTTCATTTCCGATTACGTACTTGTTTCTTACGGAACCGGTGCAATTATGGCTGTTCCTGCTCACGATACACGTGACTGGGAATTTGCAAAGAAGTTTGACTTACCGATTATCGAGGTTGTCAAGGGCGGTAACGTTCAGGAAGAACCGTTCACCGATTGTGCAACAGGCGTTATGGTAAATTCCGGTATGCTTGACGGACTTACCGTAGATGAAGCAAAGAAGAAGATTATCGACTGGCTCACAAAAGAGGGCAAAGGTCACGCAAAGGTTAACTATAAGCTTCGTGACTGGGTATTCTCACGTCAGCGTTACTGGGGCGAGCCTATCCCGATTGTTCATTGCGACAAGTGCGGTTATGTTCCGATTGATGAAAGCGAGCTCCCGCTCAAACTGCCTATGGTAGAATCCTATGAGCCGACAGACAACGGTGAATCTCCGCTTGCTAAAATGACAGACTGGATTGAAACAACCTGTCCTCATTGCGGCGGAAAGGCTTACCGTGAAACAGATACTATGCCTCAGTGGGCAGGCTCCTCGTGGTATTATCTGCGTTATATGGATCCCCACAACGACAAGGAGCTTGCTTCCAAAGAAGCTCTTGAGTACTGGGCACCTGTTGACTGGTACAACGGCGGTATGGAGCATACAACGCTTCACTTGCTCTACAGCCGTTTCTGGCACAAGTTCCTCTATGACCTCGGAATTGTTCCTACTCCCGAGCCATACGCAAAGCGTACCTCTCACGGTATGATTCTCGGTGAGAACGGCGAGAAAATGAGTAAGTCAAGAGGAAACGTCGTAAATCCCGATGAAATCGTCGAGGAGTACGGTGCAGATACAATGCGCCTTTATGAGATGTTTATAGGCGACTTTGAAAAGGCTGCTCCCTGGAGTCAGTCGAGCATTCGTGGCTGTCGCAGATTTGTTGAGCGCTACTGGAATTTGCAGACAATGCTCATTGACGGCGACAAAATCCGTCCCGAGCTTGAGGGTGCTTTCCACAAGGCTATCAAGAAAGTCGGCGACGATATTGAAAATATCAAGTTCAATACAGCTATTGCTACACTTATGGCTTTGATTAACGATATTACCAATGTAAAATCTATCAATAAAGAAGAGCTGAGAATTTTCTCAATCTTACTCAATCCCTTTGCTCCTCACGTAACAGAGGAAGTTTATGAAGTCTGCAAACTCGGCGACGGTATTCTTGCCGAGGCAAGCTGGCCTGAGTATGACGAATCAAAGTGCGTTGATGAAAGCGTTGAAATTGTTGTACAGGTCAACGGAAAAATCAAAGCAAAGCTGAATATCCCCGTAGATGCACAAAAAGACGAGGTTCTTAATCTTGCAAAGTCTGATGAAAATGTCAGGAAAGCTATTGACGGAATGAACATAATCAAAGAGATTGTAGTTCCCAAAAAGCTTGTAAACCTCGTTGTTAAGCCATAAAAATTCATTAAAATTTAATTTTTCCTAAAATTCTACATTTCTATTGACATTATTCGT
The DNA here is from genome assembly GCA_051880935.1 of Ruminococcus sp. Classification (GTDB taxonomy): domain Bacteria; phylum Bacillota; class Clostridia; order Oscillospirales; family Acutalibacteraceae; genus Ruminococcoides. The sequence continues at coordinate 1,361 of JBJEOX010000251.1, read as the reverse complement.
TACATAATGTATAATAAGATTTGCAATTATATGCAAAGTACCCATGCCATATGGCAGATGGGAGGGAAGATAGATGGCAGAGATTAGACTCAAGGAAAATGAATCACTCGAAAGTGCATTAAGAAGATTCAAAAAGCAGTGTGCCAGAGCTGGCGTTATTGCTGAGGTTCGCAAGAGAGAAGCTTATGAAAAGCCCTCTGTAAAGCGTAAAAAGAAATCCGAAGCAGCTCGCAAACGCAAATACAGGTAATCAAACAAAGCGGACAGAGCAATCTGTCCGCTTTTTGTCATTTATATTAATGATTAAGGTGATACTATGAAAAAAATTCTTGTTTTGTTAGGTCCAAACCTCAATATGGTCGGAGTTCGTGAAAAAGGAATCTACGGTACCGAAAGCTCCGAAAGCATTGAAGCTCAGATTAAGGAATATGCTGAAAAGAACGGTTTTCCTGCCGATGTTTTCCAGTCGAATCACGAGGGTGATTTGATTGATAAAATCCATGCCGCAAGGGAATGCTATAACGGTGTGGTAATCAACGCAGGTGCACTTACTCACTACAGCTATGCTCTGCGTGACGCAATTGCCAGCATAAAAATTCCGTTTGTAGAGGTGCATATGTCTAACATTCATGCAAGAGAGAAATTCAGACACACTTCTGTAATTGCACCCGTATGTGCAGGACAGATTGCAGGCTTTGGAAAAAACAGCTATTTTCTTGCAATACAGGCACTTAAGGATTTGATGTAATGAACAGCAAAATATTCTGTAAAAGAATTAATGCTTTAAAAACAGTTCTTAAAAATGAAGATGAAGGATTGCTTATTACAAATCAGAAGAACATCGGCTACCTTTGCGGTTTTTTCAACAGCGAGGGCATTATGCTTGTAACAACAGAAAAGACATTTCTGCTTGTTGATTTCAGATATATTGAAGCGGCAAAGAAAAAATCAAGCTGCTGCGAAGTAATTTGTTTTAGCAAGCTTGGTGCTGATTTGCTCAAAATTCTTAAAGGTAATTCTGTGAATAAGCTTTATTTTGAAGCGTCGGACATTACAGTTGCACGTTTTAATTCTTTTAAGTCATTATTTGATGAGAATCAAATTGAGTGCGACAGCTCCTCAACTCTTGATAAGGCTATTTCAAATCTTCGGATAATCAAAGACGAAACTGAGATAGAGAAAATTCAGAAAGCACAACAAATCACTGAAAAAGCCTACAATGAAGTGCTTAATTTTCTTAAAGTCGGAGTCAGTGAAAAGGAAATTGCCGCCCGACTTGAATTTCTTATGAAGATGAACGGGGCAGAGGATATTTCCTTTGACCTTATCACAATAACCGGCAAAAAAACATCGCTCCCACA
>JBJEOX010000250.1:0-1979 GCA_051880935.1 Ruminococcus sp. | reverse complement strand
GGACGTCACGGATGCCGCCCCTACTACAATGTTAATCCTAAAAATACACATATTGTATGAAATATAAAATTAGCTTTTGTAATTAATCAGTATAGGGAACGGTCAAGACCGTTCTCTACATTTGAGCGTGGTTATTTTCATAACAAAATGAGAAATTTTAGAATTAACGGCTATACAGGAAACGTTTGTATTAAATTTCGCAGGGACACGGCACGCCGTGTCCCTACGTCAATGTTGCTATAATTCCAACGCTAAATTTATGCTTAAATTAGTTGAAATATTGCGTACAAAAACGGGCTGACCTAAAAGGTCAGCCCAGAATTTTAGCTTATAGATTAACCCATTGTAATCTGCTTTGCTATTGGAGCATCGGGATTAGTGTCGGGGTTATCTGTGTAGAATGTAAGGAATTCGCCTGATGAAATCTTGGAGTCGTCAATTACAACCCACATTTCATTATCAACAAAGCCCTTATAGTCAATTGTCTGTGTCGAGCCCTTGTTAGATACGATAACGTTGTATGTACCTGCACCTCTGTAGGTGAAGTTGTAATCAAACCAACCGTCGCCGTCCTCGTCTGTAGCATCTACACCGGGCCATACAGCAGAGTCGTTGGGTGTGTAGTTACCCTTATCAACACCCTTGAGGTCAGAACCCCAAATCCAGAGTGTGGGCGCCCAAGTGAGTGAGCCGTTGTGCTTGAAGTGGAGGTTGATGTCAAGGCTTGATGCAATGTAGTTGTAGTTAACTTCGAGAGTTGCACCGTAAGGAATCTTACCGGAAGCTTTTGCAGGATAGTTATCAGCATCTGCTGCATAACCTACAACCTTGAAGTCCTCTGTTGAATAGTCAGAACCAACACGACCGACAATTTCTTCGGAAGCAGTAAGCTTCTGCTGATTTCCGTCTGCATCTGTGTAGTAGTGATTTACAACTACCTTACCCTCTGCTACACGGAAGCCTGCAAACTGTTTTTGAAGCATTGTACAGTCAGCTACGTTAGCAGCGTCATCATAGTTGAGGTCAAGACCTGCAACCTTTTCATCAGAAAGCTGTAAGTCGCCTACGAAATACTTCTGCATTGCAGTAACATCTATAATGTTCACGTTGCCGTCGCCGTTGAAGTCTGCATTAAGGATTGACTCGGGAACATAGTCCTTGTAGTAATATGTTACTTCAGCAGGTGTTTCACCGAATTTGCCTGTAACGTCGCCTTCAATATTAGAAATTTCATATGTATCAGAAATTGCAGCACTGGGTGAAGTCTGATAGCCTGTGCCTACTGAACCCTGAAGAACTACAGAATCGTCAAGCTTTTCATCGTCTGACTCGTAAACGTAATTCACAATAACCTTACCCATATCAGAGTGGATACCTGCTGCTTCATAGCTTTCCTTATCAACAGCAATTACCGCAGAATATGCAGGAACCGTGAAGGTTGAGCCTGTAACTTCGCCGAGCTTGTCAAGACCTGCTGACTCGTTATTTGCAATAACAACCCAGTCTGTTACGGAAGTATCAGCGAGTGTTACATCAGCGGCAGTATCAGCACTGTTGAAGATTACAGCAAGCTTGCTCCATTCGCCTTCTGTATTGTTAGCGATTGTATAAGCAACCTGATTAGAATATGATTTCATTGAGTCATTGAATGAAAATGCATCCTGGTATGACTTGTCCATACATGTAAACGGACTGAAGTTTGCCTTAATCTGCATCATACCCTTATAGTATGAAACAACATCAGCATAGTCAACTACATTCTGCCACTTAATCATATTAAGTGTTGCGGCTGACTTATAGCTGTTTGTGTCGCCGTCCTTGGTACGGCACATCTCTTCGCCGGCGAGCATAAATGAAATACCCTGTGAAGCGAATACAATTGCGCCGCCGAGCTTGTTCATCTTAACTGCTGTTGACTCACGAACGCCGTATTTAGCAAGTGCTGTTGAACCGAGAATCTGGTCATAAAGAGTTGCATT
>JBJEOX010000249.1:0-1982 GCA_051880935.1 Ruminococcus sp. | reverse complement strand
CTCAATTGCCCAGTCTATTGCAAAGGCTATCGGCAGAAAAAGCCAGAGAATTGCACTTGGCGGCGTAAGAGATGAGGCTGAAATCCGAGGCCACAGGCGTACATATATCGGCTCAATTCCGGGCAGAATTATGACGGCTGTGCAGACAGCAGGAACCAACAATCCTGTTCTTATTCTTGACGAGATAGATAAGCTTGCAAGTGATTATAAGGGCGATCCAACATCGGCGCTCCTTGAAGTGCTTGACAGCGAGCAGAATAATAAATTTGTTGACCACTACATTGACATTCCGTTTGATTTGTCAAATGTTATGTTTATAACAACGGCAAACGATGTTTCTGCTATTCCTGCACCTTTGCTTGACAGAATGGAGCTTATTGAGCTTAACAGCTACACAAGGGAAGAAAAGTTCAATATTGCTAAAAAGCACCTGATTCCGAAACAGCTTGACTTGTGCGGCTTTAACGCTAAGGAAGTAAAGTTTACTCAGAAGGGTATTTATTTCCTTATTGACTTCTATACAAGAGAATCGGGCGTTCGCACACTTGAAAGACTTATTGCTTCTGTTTTAAGAAAATGTGCCGTAAAAAGGCTTGAAGATGATGTCGAGATTTTCAAAATTGACGAAAAAGCAATCGAAGAAATGCTCGGACATAAAAAATATCTTTCAGAAAATTATTCCGATAAGGACGAAATCGGCGTAGTAAACGGCCTTGCGTGGACGTCGGTTGGCGGTGAGCTTCTTCCAATTGAGGTTGCCGTAATGCAGGGAACAGGCAAGATTGAGCTTACAGGCTCTCTTGGTGACGTAATGCAGGAATCGGCGAGAACTGCAATAACCTGCATAAGAAGTCACTGCGATGTACTTGGCATTGATTCTGATTTTTACAAGGACAAGGATATCCACATTCACGCTCCGGAGGGAGCTGTTCCGAAAGACGGACCTTCAGCAGGTATCACAATGGCTACTGCAATTTATTCAGCTTTGTCGTTAAAGCCCGTAAGACACGATATTGCAATGACAGGTGAAATTACACTAAGAGGAAAGGTTTTGCCTATAGGAGGTCTGAAAGAAAAGAGTATGGCTGCTTATAAGCACGGAATCAACACCGTAATAATTCCTAAGGAAAACGAACCCGATTTGCAGGATATTGACAGTGTAGTAAAGGAAAAGGTAAGATTTGTACCGGTTGAAAGCTTTAAGGACGTTATTGCACTTGCTGTCAATGATACAATTGAAGTTTCCGAAAAGGAATGGGAAAACATAAAGATAACACCGCAGCGTAAAAGCGGAGTTGCAACAATAAGACAGTAAACAGGAGACAGGGTATGAATTTTAACGAAGTATGCTTTGAATTTGCAGCAGGCAAGGTAGAACAACTTCCAGAATCAGATATGCCTGAAATTGTATTTTCCGGTCATTCAAACGTAGGAAAATCTTCTCTTATCAATAAGCTTGTTCAGCGTAAGGCTCTCGCACGAGTCAGTGCGCAACCCGGTAAAACGGCTACAATCAACTTTTATAAGCTGCGTGAATTCAGAATGGTTGACTTGCCCGGATACGGATATGCAAAGGTATCAAAGGCTGAAAAGGAGCGTTGGGCAAAGCTTGTTGAGGGGTACTTTAATCAGGAGCGAAATCGTGCGCTCGTTATTCAGATTCTCGATTTGCGTCATCCGCCTACTGACGATGATTTGCATATGATTGATTTTCTCTACAGAGGCGGCTTCAATTTTGCGGCTGTGCTTACAAAAAGCGATAAACTTAAAAAAACGCAGTTTGAAAAGCAGATGGAGTATTACAAGGATATTTTCAGCACGATTGAACATATCCCGTTAATTCCGTTTTCTGCTCAGACAGGGTTTGGAAATGAGGAAATCAGAAAACTGATTGAAGAATCAATTACTAATTTTTATAATACGGAGGTATGAGCAATGTTTGTAAACGATTGTCTTAACGTGAACGAAAAGGGACATCTTAC
>JBJEOX010000248.1:0-1988 GCA_051880935.1 Ruminococcus sp. | reverse complement strand
ATAGCTGCCTTGTCGTTCCAGCCGATGTCATCTAATGCCTTCTGAAGTTCATCTCTGAAATCGGTTTCACCTTTTCTTGTTGCGATACACACATTTGTCATTTCTTTGTCACCCTCAAAAGCGTCTTTTTCATCAAGATAGATGATTTTGAGGTCATCGTTTGTAAGAGCTGCCGATTCGGCAGTAGGAACATCAATTACTGCTACATCGGCAACGCCGTTTGAAATAGCCATAAATACTTCAGCTGTTGTTTCATAGTTTGAGCCGAGCTTTGCGTCGGGAATCTGGTCAAGAAGATTTACCCAGCCTGTGCCGAGCTGTGTGGTAACAACTACATTCTTACCTGCAAGCTGTGATAAGCCTGTTACATTTTCGATATCGGAGCCTTTCTTGACAACAATGCAGTTATCTCTGTAATAGTAAGGCTCAGTAAATGCGTAGGACTGTTCACGCTCAGCTGTTCTGCCCATACCTGCAATAATGCAGTCATAATCGCCTGAGTCAAGTGCAAGACCGATTGAGTCCCATTCTACCTTATGAACCTCAAGCTCCATTCCAAGCTTGTCGGCAATCTTCTCTGCAACCATAACATCATATCCGTAAGCATAGTTGCTTGTACCGTAAATAGGAACTGCTTTTTCACCGTTTGAAAGCTCGTCGCTTATCTGAGTCCAGTTGAAAGGAGCATAAGCGCATTCCATACCGACTCTCAGAACTTTCTTTTCTTCGTCTGAAGTAGCACTTCCCGAAGACGATGAAGACTCGGAGCTTGAACAGGCAGTAAGTGTAAATGCTGCCATTGTACCGATTAACGCCATACTGATTAATTTTTTGAACCACTTTGTTTTCATAAAAAACACCCTTTCAAAAATCGGTACTTAAACTAAAAATGAATAAATTGATTTCTACACTGAAAAAGAGCGCATACTTTCGGAAAGTAAACGCCCTTGTTTAACAGAAAATCGGATACATAAAAATCGGCGCATACTTTATTTAAAAAAGTAAACGCCTTTGTCCGATTAAATATATTCAGTTTTAATTTAAGTTACACTTTAATTATCAGCCGAGGATTTTTGCTTGACAACTGATATGCTCATATTATATTTTTGAATTATGCTGTTGTCAATACTTTTAAAAACAATTTTCGCTTTTGTGAAATAAAAATTTAACGATAAATCATTATTTTGTGAGTTTTGATAATAAAGAATTACTGTATGTTAACAATTGCACCAAAATAAGATTCATAAGCTGAATATCTGTAAAAAATTCTTCTATGATTTTTACTATTAATTCGAAAGTAAACAACAAAACGAACTGTATATTTATAGATCTTTTTTTACTGATTGGATGCCGGTTTATTCTGTTATATATTAACTTGAAATATAAGAAATGCAGGTTGTTTTTAACTATAACAATAATTAATATTTTATCGAATAAAGTTATACTTGGTTATACTTGAAAAAAGTCTGGACTTTGTAATAGCTTTGTGATATATGTTTGTACTGCGAAAGGCGGTGCAGCAATGAACACACTTGAAGAGCTATATTATGGAAATATAGTTCCGAATGAAAAATGTGCAAAACTTAACGGCGAGGTCACGGAACTGCTGAAATTACTAAACAGAAACGAAGAAAAGCTCACGGTAACTTTTTCCGAAGAACAGAAAATCACCTTTGAAAAATACAAGGATTGCAATCGTGAGATTTCTGAAATCTGTGAACGAGAAGCATTCCTGAACGGCTTTCGGTTAGGAGCACGGATTATCATTGAATCGGTAAATCAATAATAATTGTTTACTCAAAAATCAACGGGAGAACGCTGTAAATTGTTCTCCCGTTAATCGTTGTATTTACCTGTTTTTATTAACTTCCTGATAATAGATTTTCTTGCCTTGACTACTCCGTCTATGGTCATCATTTCAACGAGAGCAATTTCCTGCGGTCTGTTTTCTTTTTTATGGAAACAATTAAACGCAACGGCAGATTCTT
>JBJEOX010000247.1:0-2000 GCA_051880935.1 Ruminococcus sp. | reverse complement strand
TCGATAACACAATCAAATTTCAGCTCACCTTTGAAAACCAGAACCGTTCAAAGGAAAAGTTGATACATACGGTGCAGATACCCGAACAGGAGGACGATTTCAATGCTATCCGACAGGAGTACAGCAAAATGCTGACGGACAAGCTGCTGAAAGGTGCTAACGGTCAATCGGCGAAAAAGTTTCTGACATTCGGTATCGAAAGCACTTCATACAAATCAGCAAGAGCAAAGCTGATGAGTATTAAAAATGACATTATCAAGGGGTTCAAAGCATTCGGTGTAGAAGCTGAACTGCTTGACGGCAAAGCAAGACTGGAAACTCTCTATTATGCTCTGAATCCTTACCGTAATTCCCCATTCATTTTTGATTGGGACTCGATGCTGAGTGCAGGATTGGATACAAAGGACTTTATTTGTCCGGCTTCACTTAAATTCAATAAGGCTGATTTTGAGATCGGTGATGCTTATGGTGCAGTGTGGGGTATGAATATCCTTGCCGGAGAGCTGCCCGATGAGATACTGAGGGATTTCCTTGAAATGCAGAATCTGTTCTGCGTGAATCTTCATGTAGAGCCGCTTGATCAGATAGATGCTCTTAAATTTGTTAAGAAAAAGCTTACCAACGTAGAGCAGATGAAGATCGATGAGCAGAAAAAAGCAAGTCAATCCGGCTATGATCCCGATATTCTCCCACCTGCGATCAAAATGTACATTGAAGATATTGAAAAGCTTCTTGCAGATTTGAACAGCAAGAATGAGAGACTTTTTCATATCTCAATCAGTATCAGAAGCTACGCAAAAAATAAGAAAGAACTGAAATTACAGGCAGAAATGCTGAAGCGTATTTGTCAGAAGAACAACTGTACGATGTTCCCCTATGACTATCGGCAGGAACAGACACTTGTTTCTACACTTCCGCTTTGCTATAACGAAATTCCTGTGCAGAGAGAAATGCACACAAGCGGTATAGCAATTTTCGTTCCATTTACGACAAAAGAATTATTCCAGGACGGTCAGGCTACCTATTACGGAGTCAATACGCTGAGTGGAAATATGATAAGAGCAAACAGGTCCAGACTGAAAAATCCTAACGGACTTATTCTTGGTACACCGGGTTCCGGCAAGAGTTTCTCCGTAAAACGTGAGATTCTTGACTGTTTTCTTACCACAACAGATGACATTATCATTTGTGATCCCGAAGGAGAATATTTTCCTCTTGTTCAGGCGCTTCACGGACAGTTGATACGAATTGCAAGCAATTCAGAACAGCATATCAATCCTATGGATATTACCATTGACGATTACCTCTTTGAGAATCCAATGGAAGTTATCGCAAACAAGTCAGACTTTCTGATTTCTCTTTGTGAAATCATTGTAGGCGGCAGATATGGTCTTTCCTCGGAAGAACGTTCAGTAATTGATAAATGCGTACAGCGTATTTACAAGAAGTTTATCGAAAATGAACCGACAATTGAGAAAATGCCGCTGCTCTCTGACTTACAGCGTGAACTGAAGAACGAGGGCGAAGTAGCTCTGCGTGTGGCAAATTCCCTTGAAATGTTTGTAAATGGTTCTCAGAACATCTTTAACAACCAGACAAATATTGATATGACTAACAGAATTATCTGTTTTGACATTAAAGAACTTGGCAATCAGCTGAAAAAAATCGGAATGCTGATTGTACAGGATACCGTCTGGAATCGTGTTTCTGCAAACCGTGAGAAAAAGAAGATTACTCGTTACTATATTGACGAATTTCACCTTTTGCTGAAAGAAGAACAGACCGCAAAGTATTCCGCTGAAATATGGAAACGCTTCCGAAAATGGGGCGGTGTTCCGACAGGCATTACACAGAATGTCAAGGATCTGCTTTCTTCTCAGGAAGTTGAAAATATCTTTGATAACTCAGACTTTGTCTATATGCTGAATCAGGCTGCCGGTGACCGTGATATTCTTGCTGCAAAGCTTCATATTTCACCCGAACAGATGAAATATGTGGAA
>JBJEOX010000246.1:0-2008 GCA_051880935.1 Ruminococcus sp. | reverse complement strand
ATTAAGGCAGGAAATAAGCAGAAACTTTGCCCTGTTGATGATTTTCATATCCTCAACCATATGCCTGAGCTTTTCGTTTTCCTCCGTCACGCAGAGCATTCTCATACGAAAGCAGTCCGTAAACTGGAGAAAATGGTGAAAAAGATGCTTATTAATCGGCTTTGCAATTACCAGAACGCCGTGTTCGGTCAGAAGGTCGTTTACATCGTCGGCATTTTTCTGCGGAACGATGATTACAACGCTCGACCTTGTGGTCTTTGCAAAGTGTTCGGACAGCTCAATGCCGTTTTCCTCATTTAACGGAGCGTTTACGCAGATGAGGTCAAATTCATCTTTTTCAACGAGCTTTCTTGCCGTTTTGGCGGTACTTGCAACAGAAATGCTTGTGTAGCCCTCACTTCTGAGAAGCTCAGAGAGGGATGACGCATTCTGCTCAGAGTGTGAAACCAACAAAGCTTTTTTCAAATTTACCACCACCGCTGTATTGTTTCATTCATCTTATTATTGTACAAGATTTACAGCCATTCAAATTTACATAAAGGAATTATTAAAAAGATTTTTTAATATAAAGGAGCTGTTGCGAAAACAGCTCCTCAAATAAACTTATTTTGCCTCCTGCGGAAGTGTGTACTTCTGCTTGTACGCCTTGTAGTCCGCATTGTACTGAATATCGTCGGAATTCTTCAGCTCGTGGAGATACTCGTGAGCTTCATATCCGTTGCGGTTAATTTCTATAACACCAATCGCTATATTTGAGCAGTGGTCGGACACACGCTCAATGTTTGTAATCAAATCGGAGAAGATAAAACCGAGCTCAATTGTACACTCGCCGTTTGTAAGACGTCTTACGTGAGCTTCCTTGAGCTTGTCACGCAATCTGTCGATAACCTGCTCAAGCGGCTCAACCTTCGCCGCAAGCTTTACGTCATTATGAATAAAGGCAAGCGTTGCGTTGTTGATAATCTCAATAAGAGCGGCTACCATTACCTCAAGCCCTGCGTGAGCTTCCTCGGAGAATTTTACCTTTTTCTCTTCAATTTCCTTTGCTACCTGCAAAATATTTACTGCGTGGTCGCTTATTCTCTCGAAATCTCCGATTGTATGGAGCACAAGCTGAACCATCTTGCTGTCCTTTTCGGAAAGCGGTTTCTGGCTGAGCTTTACAAGGTATGTTGAAATTGCGTCCTCGTAGGCGTCAATCATATCCTCGTTATCCTGAATTGTCTCGGCTACCTTGTCGTTGTATTCGCCCAGAAGTTCAAGAGAACCGAGGAGAGTACCCTCGGAAAGACGAGCCATTTTTGTGCTCAAAGACAAGGCTCTTTCGGTTGCAATTGACGGAGTGTTGAGGAAACGCTCGTCCAGGAACGGAGTCTGAATATCATCCTCGCTGTCACGGATTGTAAAGCAGGCAAGCTTTTCAAGCTGTTTGCTGAACGGAAGAAGAAGTCCCGTTGCAAGAAGGTTAAATATTGTATGAATAACTGCGATATTTGCAGGGTTAACAATATCGTCAAGAAATCCGAAATTCAGGAACGCATTTGCACCGTAGAACAGTATACATATTACAATTGTACCGATTATATTGAAGTAAAGGTGAACAAATGCCGCACGCTTTGCGTTCTTCTTTGCACCTACGCAGGAAAGCAGTGCCGTAACACACGTACCGATATTCTGTCCCATTACAATCGGGATAGCCATTGAGTAGTTTATCGCACCTGTTGATGACAGCGCCTGCAATATACCGACAGACGCACTGGAGCTCTGAATAATCGCCGTTAAAAGTGCACCGGTGAGTATGCCGAGGAACGGATTCTGGAATGCAGTGAGAATGCTTGTGAAAGCAGGGTTGTCTGCAAGAGGCTCAACTGCTCCGCTCATCATACTCATTCCGACCATAAGTACTGCAAAGCCGACAAAAATAGAGCCTAAGTTCTTCTTTGAGTCCTTTTTGCAGAACATTAGAAGAATAATACCAATAAAAGCAAATATTGCCGAGAATGACGAG
>JBJEOX010000245.1:0-10228 GCA_051880935.1 Ruminococcus sp. | reverse complement strand
TACTTCAATCCAATCGGCGCACACGAAAGCGGCAGAATCGGCGAAGACCCCAACGGCATTCCAAACAATCTTATGCCGTACATTACTCAGGTTGCAGCAGGCAGACTCAAATGCCTCGGCGTTTTCGGCAACGATTATCCCACCCACGACGGAACAGGCGTTCGTGACTATATTCATGTAGTTGACCTTGCAAAAGGTCACGTAAAGGCAATTGATTATTCTGCCGAGCATAAGGGAACAGAAATTTTCAATCTCGGAACAGGCACGGGCTACAGTGTGCTTGACATTGTAAATGCATTTTCGAAGGTAAACGATATAGAAATTCCCTATGAAATCAAGCCTCGCCGAGCAGGTGATATTGCAGAATGTTACGCTGACGCCTCAAAGGCTGCAAAAGTGCTCGGCTGGACTGCTGAAAAAACTCTTGAAGATATGTGCAGGGATTCCTGGAACTGGCAGTCACATAATGTAAATGGTTATAAATGACAAAAGAAACTTTTTGCTTTTGTGCAACATAACAAAAAAACAATATTTTGTAAAAAAACTACCGCTAAAAGGATTTTTTTATTGACTTTTGGCGGTTTGTTGATATATAATAATAATGCTTATAGAAGCATTACTATATTAAGGAGGAAAAGAAAATGTTCAAAAAAGCAATTAGCCTTTTGCTTTCATTGATGCTTGTTGTTACAACATTAACAGTAACAATCGTCAGCGTATCTGCTCTCGATTCTGAATATGTTGTAGCCGGTGTTGCTGATCTCTGCGGAAGCACATGGGATCCCAGCGGTGCAACATCACCAGACAACATCATGGAAGCACAGGAAGACGGTACATACGTTAAGGTATATACCGACGTAGCAGTTATGAATGACTATCAGTTTAAAATCGTTGGTGACGGTGCAAACTGGTACGGCATTGATGGCGGCAACGACAACTTTACATTCAATGTAAAGTCAGTTTGTGATGTAACAATCACATTCAACCCCGAGACACTCAAGATCACTGTAACAGGTGAAGGCGTTGAGGTTCCTACAGAACTCGTTGTTGAGTCAATGCGTGCCGTAGGTAACGGTGACGGAAACTGGCTTAACGGTGTAGCTTGGGATCCCTCTTCTGATGACAACCTTATGACAGAGGTTTCACCTAAGGTTTACGAAGTTACATACGAAGATCTTGATGAGTTTGACAACTATCAGGTTAAGTTCGCTGCTAACGGCAGCTGGGCTGCAAACTGGGGCGGCGTTTATGCCGGTTCAGGTGTTGAATCAGAAGCAGCTTTCAATAGCAGTGACAACATCACTGTTGAAGTACCTTATGAACTCGCTGATGTAACACTCAGACTCGACCTTACAAACTTTGACTATGCTACAAAGTCAGGTGCTACATTCACAGTAACAGTTACTGACAAGACAGGCGGCGAGCCTACAGAGGCTCCCACAGAAGCTCCTACAGAAGCTCCCACAGAGGCTCCAACAGAAGCTCCTACAGAGGCTCCTACAGAAGCTCCTACAGAAGCTCCCACAGAAGCTCCTGCCGGCCTTACAGTAAACGCTACTTCAAACTACTTCCCCGCATATTCAACATTTGTTCCTGAAGGTGAAGAGTATGTAACAGTTACATACTTCATTGACAGTGCAAAGGATATGCTTAACTGCGAGTGGAGTTTCAACTATGATCCTAACGTTCTTCAGTATGATGCATCAGTAAACAAGAACGGCAGACGTAGCAATATCATGCCTATGGTAGATGATCTCGTTGTTAATGACGTTAAGAATGATGACGGTACTTCAAAGGGCGTAATCAAGGGCAATTGCACAAGCCTTTATGCTTATGAGTTTGCAGGCTTAGGCAGAACTCCTTTCGTTACAGTAACATTTAAGGTTATCGGTTCAGGCGAAACAACAGTTAATCTCTTTGTTGATGTATTAACACTTACAACAGTAGATCCTGAATCAGGTATGACAGTAACTGAAAACGAAGACGAAGTTGTAAACTTCGGCGTTATCAATGAGTCATTACCTCAGCCTTCTCGTGAAACAGTTCCTTATAAAGGACTTTACAACCCCGATGCTACAAATCCTGTTCCCACAGAAACTCCTACAGAGGCTCCTACAGAGGCTCCCACAGAAGCTCCTACAGAAGCTCCCACAGAGCCTGTTGATGCTATATATGTAGTAGCCGGTTCAGGCGAACTCTGCGGAACAACTTGGGATCCCAGCCCGGTAACATCACCCGACAACGTTATGACACCCAACGGTGACGGCACATATTCAATCGTATTTAACGACGTAGCTCCTATGGACAGCTATCAGCTCAAGGTTGTTGAGAATATCGGCGAAACACAGAACTGGATTGGTATCGGCGATGAATTTAACGACAACTTCACATTCAACGTAAAATCAGAGTGCGACGTAACAGTTACATTCGATCCCGCAACAAAGACAATCACTGTAGCAGGTGACGGCGTAGAAATTCCTACAGAGCTCATTGTTGAATCAATGCGTACAGTAGGTAACGGTGACGGCAACTGGCTCAACGGCGTAGCTTGGGATCCTGCTGATGACCAGAACCTTATGACAGAAATTTCTGAAAAGGTTTATGCAATCACATATGAAGACATCGAAGAGTATGACAACTACCAGGTTAAGTTCGCTGCTAACGGCAGCTGGGCTGCAAACTGGGGTGGCGTATTCGAAGATTCAGATGTAGAATCTGACGCTGTATTCAACAGCGAAGACAACATCACAGTAGTAGTTCCTTACGAACTCGCTGATGTAACTCTTATTCTTGACCTTACAAACTTTAACTATGCTGATAAGTCAGGTGCTAAGTTCACAGTAGTAATTACTGAGAAAACAACACCTTCTGAAGGTCTTAACATCACAGCTACATCAAACTACTTCCCCGATGATAACTACACATTAACAGAGGATGCCGGCACAGATCTCGTAACAGTAACATATTACTTCGATTGCGCTAAGCAGCTCCTTAATACACAGTGGACACTCTTCTATGACGAAGAAGTTCTTGAAGTTCTTCCCGCAAATAACATTGGCGGCTTTATGCCTTTCGCAACTGAGGGCGTTGATGCTTATTATAACACGGATATTCCCGGTATAATTGACGGTAGCGCTTCTAAACTCGGTCTTTATGATATTAAGGAAGGTCAGGCATTCGTTCAGGTAACATTCAGAGTACTCACATTCGAAGGTGACACAGAAGTTGACCTCTTTGTAGAGGATCTCTCGGTTTCAGAAGTAAATCCTGATACAGGCTTATCTGATGAAACTAAGGAAGAATCACTTGTAGTAAGCGGTCAGTTTAACGAGACTGCAACACTTGTAAATCTTTATACAGGAATCACTCCCGGCACACCTGAAGTTCCTACAGAAGAACCCACAGAGGCTCCTACAGAAGAGCCCACAGAAGCTCCTACAGAAGAACCCACTGAAGCTCCTACAGAGGCTCCCACAGAAGAACCCACAGTAGCTCCTACAACATCTGAAGTAGCTCCTGCAACTGATGCTACAGGCGCAACAGGCACAACAGTTAAGCCTGCTACATCTGATACACCTCAGACTCCTGTAACTCCCAACGGTGCAGTACAGACAGGTAATGCTTCTATGGCAGTAATTATCCTCTTAGTACTTGTATCTGCATGCGGTATTCTTTACTTCACACGTAAGAGAGTAAAGTAATTTGGTATCATTCAGGTATCTGATAAATAAAAATTAACATTTTTCCACCCTCCGTTTTCGGAGGGTGTTTTTTTGCATTATTTAAATTTATTAGTAGAAGTAAGATAACAGAATTGTACAAGTTATTCTTACTGTTATTTATTCATAAATAATAAGAATCCATGAAAATCATTTTTTCACATAATATTCAAATAAATAATATAATTTTTCGTTGAAATCTTTTAGAATATGATATATAATGTATGTATATTATGTAAAGGAATGAAACTCAATGAAAAAGCATTTAGTAAAAATTGTTTCACTTTGTTTTACAGCAGTTCTTATGTTGTCTTTTATGACGTCAATTACGGCATTCGCAGCTGACGATGACTTGACTGTAAATTCTGATGCAAAGGTAAAAGTCGGCGATAAGATTAAATATACTTTGTATTTGAGCGAAACAAAAGAGGACATTATTGGTTTTGAACTTCGTATGTTCTATGACCATAATTATTTAGAGCTTGATAAAGATTCGGTTAATTACGGAAAATTTGACGGCGTTGTTCACAATCTCAACATTGAAGATAAAATTCCGATTAACTGGACAAACATCAGCACCCCCATTTCGTTTTCAAGCAAAGCTGAATTCCTCTCTATGGAATTTAAGGTTCTTCAAGGCGGAGAAACTGAAATTTCTCAGTTTGTGTCTGAAATGTACGGTGACGATATGACATATCTTAAGTCCTATAAGTGGACCTACGACATCACTGTCAATGACAAAACTATTGTTGAGGAAAAGACGCCTGTAATTAGTGATGATGAGCAGACCCTTGAAAAGAATCAGGGCAGTTTCATTAACTATATAGACGGTATGGGTGAGGAGAATACTCCAAACAAGGATAATCATCAGGCTGTTGTAGGCGGCACGCAGATTGCCACAGAATATGTTGATGTAACAAGATACGAAAATGTCAATACAAGCGGTTCATTTAATATGATGCCTATCATTGTAATAGTTGCTGCTGTAGTTGTAGTAGGTGCAATTATTGCAATTTTGATTATCAAGAAGCGTGATGATGCCAAAATCTCAGCTGAAAATGACAATAATGTTGAAAATTAAAGCTTATTTAACAAAATAATTAAGTTAACTTTGTTAAAAATGCCAAAATAAAATTTTTACAATTTATTGAAATTTAATTTGATTTGTTATATAATTAACTAAAACCGATTAATTTAATATCGGAAAATAATTGGAGGAGATTAAAATGAAAAAGAAACTCGTAAGCCTTTTGCTTGCAGGCTCAGTTGTAGCTTCTATGGCTGCTATCGCTTCTGTAAGTGCATCGGCTATTATCGACACAAACGGTTGCTATGCACCCGGTGACAACGTTGAAGCTACCTACAGATACTATTTCGCAATGCCTAAGGCTTGGTATACTGACAACGCTAAAACTGCCGGTATCTACTGGTGGTCGGGCACAGATGCTTGTGGTGCTGTTGATGGCACAGGCGGTTCAGTTTCATGGCCCGGATATTTAGCTCAGAAGAGTGAAGTTGAAGATGTATATTATATTGACTGTCCTACAGATGTTCCTACAATAATTTGGAATAACTCTCTTGACGGCGGTCAGGATAAGGAAGATCCAAAATACTTAGAAGCTACACAGACTACTAATGTTGGTGTTGAATTCTATAGTGATGGTGACAGCGATCTTTATGATACAGATTGGTTTGTTGAAATGGAAGAAAGTTTCAACGGCGACAAGGTTGCTCTCGGAGATTTTGCTGACAACTTCTTTATGGATGATGAATATGGTTTTTCATTTAAATTTGACAATATGATTTATATTGTTGATCTTAATAAGACAGACGTTACTTTTGAGGGTAAGATGACATATACCGGAGAATTGTACTTCTATTATGGAGATGGTGAGTATGGTACATATCCCACAAAAGAAGAGTCTGAGGCTAAAGGAACATTAAAGAGTGTCGCAGATGCTCCTGCAACTCCTGATCAGCCTGCAACAACACCTACCAAGCCCGGCAGTGTAGGTCCCGCTACTGACAAACCCGATCAGCCTTCAACAGATCCTACTTCTTCAACAAAGCCCGGTTCAACTTCTGACACACCCGCTTCAACAGTTTCCGGCGGCGCTGTTCAGACAGGCGAAGCTTCATACGCAGTTATTCTTCTCGTTGTTTTAGCTGCTGTATCCGGCGTTGTAGTATTTACACGTAAGAAGTACAACTAATTATTTGATTGATAAATAATTGCTTTTAACAAAACGCTCCCTATAACCGGGAGCGTTTTGAGTTTGTAAGCTAAATGCACATAATTTTACATTAGAACACCTTAAAAGCTGCGTTTGTAACATTAATATATAAAAATCTCTCAAATAATTAGTAAATATGACACACCGAATTGGTGGATTTTTTCTCGCAAATACTTGATTTTTATTTGCAATTATAATATAATATATATACCCGATAAAATCGGAAATTGTAAATGGGAGGAAATTTAAATGTCCAAGAAAATTATAAGTCTTCTTCTCACGCTTATGCTGACAGTTTCTATGGTAGCAGTTGCTGCGGTAAGCGTTTCAGCAGAGGTTGACGAGCAGGGTAGATATACTCCCTCAGAAGGCATTGAAACAAACAGATATTACTTCTATATGCCTTCAGATTGGTATAATGACTGCGCTTTTGATGCCGGCATTTATTGGTGGCTTGGTTCAGACGCCCCGGCCGGTTGGCCCGGTTACGGCGCACAGAACGGCGATGCCGATCAGGTATACTACTGCGATGTTCCTGTAAATTCAACAACAATTATCTGGAACAACGGTTATGACGGCGGTGACGATTCGACAGACCCGAATTACGCTAAGGCTATCCAGACTGTAGATATTGCAAGTCAGTTCTATTCAGACGGTGACAGCGATATTTATGATTCAGCTTGGTTCTCCGAGATGGAAGACAGCTTCAACGGCGACAAGGCTGCTCTCGGTGCTTTTGCTGATAACTTCTTCTATGATGAAGAGTATGGCCTCGGATTTTCATTTGATTTTGATAATATGATTTTTGTTATCAGCCCCAATATGATATCTGAAAATCCGCTCAACGGCAAAATTACAAGCGGCGGCGAATGGTATTTCTACTATGGAAACGGCGAGTACGGTACATATCCTACAAAGGAAGAGTCTGCTGAAAAAGGTACACTTTATTCTTCAGACTATCAGCCTCCAAAGGATAAGCCTGCTACAGAGCCTGTAACAGATGCAACTGATGCTACATCAGAAACTTCTGACGTGACAGATGCTACACTTTCTACCGAAGCGTCAGAGCCTGCTACTTCTTCAACACCTTATCTCACAGTTAATGCAACTTCAAACTATTTCCCTAAGGCAACTGCTGAGTACAATGAAGCTACCAAAGAAGTAACAGTTACTTATTGGATGAAGTCCTCAAAGGATGTGCTCGATACACAGTGGAATCTCTACTATGATTCAAGTGTTCTTTCTGTATCAAGCAAAAATACTGTAGATACTGTTTGTCCTTCAGTCGGAAAATTAGGTGTAATTAATCTTGGTATTGACGGCGTAATTAAGTATAATGCAACCAACCTTTACCTCTTCGATTTCACTTCTGAAGAGAAGCCTTATGTTTCGGTTATTTTTGATGTTAATGATATTTCTTCAAGCGTTCCTGTTACAACAACAGTTGACCTTGATGTAAACGTTCTTCGTGTATCAAAAGTTGATCCTTCAACATTAAGAAGTGATGTTAACGAAGAAGTAATGCTTTGCAACTTCTCTGAAGTTCTTGATGACGACGCTACTAAGACAGTACAGGTAGACCGCAGAACTCAGCTTTCTTCTTCTGCTTATGAAGAGCCTACAACTGCTGAAACAACTGTAACTCCTTCCGAAGAGGAATCAACTGTTCCTGAAACAACAGCTGAGCCTGAGCCTGATGTTCCTTACCTTACTGTAAATGCTACATCAAACTACTTCCCGAAGGCTACAGCTGATTACATCAAGTCTACTAATGAAGTAGTTGTAACATACTGGATGAAGTCAGATATGGACGTTCTCGACTTACAGTGGTATGTAACATATGATTCGGAAATTCTTACACTTTCAGAGAGCAATACTGTTGATACAGTATGCCCCGTAATCGGTGATAAGGCTGTTATGAACTTAGGATTGAAGAATAAGATTAAGTACAATGCTACTAATCTCAATCTTTTCGATTTCTCATCTGAAGAAACTCCGTTTGCTCAGTTTACATTTAACGTAAACGACCTTACAGATAAGGCTCCTGTAACAACTACAATTGACCTTACTGTTGAAGTTTTAAGAGTATCAGAGATTAATGAGGAAACATTAAGATCCGACACAGAAAAGGAAATTATCCTTGTTGACAATAGTCAGGTATTCGATAACGAGCAGACTGCGTCAGCAGGTGTAAAGACTCGTACAACACTTACACCTTCTACTTATATTGCTCCCACAACTGCTGTAGAACCTACAACTACTGAACCAGTAGTGCCTACAACAAAGCCTGAGGAGCCGGTTGAACCTACTACTACTACTGAACCTGTTGAACCTACAACAGTACCTGTAGAACCCGCTACAACAGAGCCTGAAACAGTGGTTCCTTCTTCAGTTGTTGAGAATACTACAAGTGTTATAGCTCCTGCAACTGATTCAACATCTGCAACAGGAACTACAACTTCAAAATCTACAAGCGATACACCTTCATCAACTAACGGCAACAATGGTACCGTTCAGACAGGTGATACATCACTTGCAGTAATCATTCTTTCAATTCTTATTGGAGCAACATGCGTAATGTTTGTACTCCGCAAGAGAGAAATGTTCTGATTCTAACTTAAATGTTTAAGGGCTGACCAATCGGTCAGCCCTTAATTAGTTGTTTTGGAGAAATTTTATATATGAACAGTTTTAAAATTACTTATCCAAAAGATAAAGTGAAAATATCTATATCTTTGGAGGTATTTTTCTGCCCATGTGTTTTATTGCAGAATTTTGTATAGCAATTATTCCTAACCGGGCGTATGAGAATTATACCATTCTTGAAAATATTATAATTTTATCAATTATGCTAATTCTAATTCTTACAGTATCGTTAATATTTTTAGTTTCTGCTGCTTATTGTAAAAAATTTTGTATGACGGTATCAGACGTAGTCATACATATAAAAAGCTTACGATTTGAAAATCAATACTATTACAGCGAGATAACAAACATTATTTGTTCATATGATATAATCAGCACTTCTTATTTTTCATCAAAAAAGCAGATTACTGCAAAAATTTATTTTGGCAAGAAGAAAGTTAAATTAAACAGCAGTATGAGTAATTATTTTAAATTTATGGATTTGCTCATTGCAAAGGGGTATCTTAAAGGGCAAGCTTGAATGTATACAAAAAACAGAATAATCAGAAATAATACCCTAATAATAAAATAATTATACTAAATTTGTTTTAATATAATTTATGAGCGTTTCTGATAAAGTAAAAAGGGCTGTAAAAAACAGCCCCCGTTGGGTAAATAACAAACGCTTCCTTTGCAATCGTAGGGACACGGCGTGCCGTGTCCCTACGTCAATGTTGCTGCAACCCAACGCTAAATTATGGTTTAGCTGAATAAAGGGAATAAAAGGGTTTTACTTGATATTACTCTTCCCAGTCTGAAAAATCACTGATTGACGTAGTCGGTGACTGAATATTTTTAAGCTTGCGCTGAATTTGTCTTGTTCTGACTCCGACAAGCTTATCAAGCTCTTTGTTTGCCTGGTCAAGGCGCTGCTGAGTGGCAACAAGAACATCGTTGAATTTGTCAAATTCCTGTTTTATTCCGCCTAAAACTTCCCATACCTCTGCACTGCGTTTCTGAACGGCGAGAGTCTTAAATCCCATTTGCAGTGAATTGAGCAGAGCCGCCATTGTGCTTGGACCGGCGATATTCACCTTGTAGTCACGCTGCAAGATTTCTACAAGACCTCGGTTGACAACCTCGCTGTACAGTCCTTCAAACGGCAAAAACATAATTGCAAATTCGGTTGTGTTTGGCGGGTCAATATACTTGTCGTGAATATCCTTTGCCTCGCTTTTTATGGTTGTGACAAGGATTTTTGTAGCTGCGTCAATCTCATCTTTATCTCC
The DNA here is from genome assembly GCA_051880935.1 of Ruminococcus sp. Taxonomy (GTDB): domain Bacteria; phylum Bacillota; class Clostridia; order Oscillospirales; family Acutalibacteraceae; genus Ruminococcoides. The sequence continues at coordinate 361 of JBJEOX010000245.1, read as the reverse complement.
TTTTTCGATAGCGTCACGCAAATTTGCGTATGTATCTCCGGGAAATTTAGAGTCTATCGGCAGATAAACAACACCGTCATTGTCAGCCGGAAGTTTAATTGCGAACTCTACAACGTTTTTTGAACCTTTTTTAGTTGCAATATTCTCATCATACTGTTCGGGAGAAAGTATTTCAGATAAAATGCTTTTTAGCTGAATTTCACCAAGAATACCTCTTGTCTTTACATTTGAAAGAACTTTTTTCAAGTCACCGACACCTACAGCAAGGTTCTGCATTTCACCGAGTCCCTTATAAACTTGTTCAAGACGTTCGTTGACAAGAGAAAACGACTTATTCATCTTTTCTTCAAGTGTTTTCTGT